>NZ_JBSFZS010000106.1:0-27478 GCF_053600395.1 Streptomyces sp. NPDC005070
GCGAACAGAGCGTCACGGGCCGGCCAGCGGGCCTCCTCCTCGGCGTAGAGCAGGTCCTGAGCGGCGCACCACGCGGTGGTGGCGGGGTTCCGCGCATCCTCCAGCCAGCGGTAGGGGTCGGCAACCCGCTGTCCGTGGACGATCTCCACCGGTCCGCTGCGTGGGGCCGGTGGGTAGGTGTACGGGGCGGGCGCCGGCCTGGCGTCGCGGGGCGGGGAGTGGGTCATCGCGGCGCTCCAGGGGGACGGATCACGTCGGTCGCGTGCGGGATGGGAGGCTCAGGTGTCACCGGAGCCCGGGCGTTGTGCGGGGGACGCCGGAGACGGGTCCTCGGGCTCCGGGCCGCCGGGAGGAATCGGTTCGCCGTGTGCTTCGACCGCCGGCCGGTCGGCAGAGCCGGGGGCGGGTTCGCCGTGTGCCTCGACCGCCGGCCGCTCGGCACCGCCGGAGGCCGGCTCGCCGTGCGCCTCGACCGCGGGCCGGTCGGCGTGGCTCGCGCCTGCGAGGGCCGGGGAATCCGGAATGCCGTAGGGAGCTGTGGCATCCGTGAACTCGGGCACGTCCAGGGGACCGGTGGTCTCGCCGGGACCAGCGGTGGCCTTCGTGCCGTCCGCCACGGCGTCGAACCCAGTCTTCCTCCCGTCGCCCGCCACGGCGTCGAACCCAGCCTTCCCCCCGTCGCCCGCGACACCGTCGGGGGCGGTCTTCTTCGCGTCGCCCGCCAAGGCGTCGAGGCTCGTCTCGCGCAGCAGGGGCACCGACGACACCACGGTGACCACCGCCGCGGTGCCGGCGAGCGCCAGCCAGGTGTGGCTCGCTCCCAGCGAGTCCACGAAGGAGCCCGCGAGAAGCGGTCCGAGAGAGGCGAGACCGGCCATCACCAGTCCGGTCGCGGTGCTGACCCTGCCGAGCAGGTCCCGTGGTGCGAGCACCAGCATGGCGCGGCCCACGACGATGCCGGCCGGCGGGCTGAAGAAGACGACCACGACCAGCACCGGGCCGATCGCCCAGGGGTGCGTCGTTGCGGAGAAGACGGCGAGGCCGACCGCCCAGACCATGCCGATGAGCAGGAACAGACGGGCGGCGGGGATTCTCTTGATCAGCCGTGGAGCCGCGGCGGCGCCCAGCATGGCCCCGATGCCCGCGCAGCCCATCACCGCTCCGATCGCCGCCCCGCCGGCGCCGCTCTGCCGCAGGGAGACGACCATGGTCGTCTGGGCCGCCGCCGAGACGACGTTGATGCCCGCGGCGAACAACAGCGCGGCCAGGAGCGTCCGTTGGTGCGTCAGCCACCGGAGCCCGGCCGTGAGCCGGTCGTCACGGTCGGTGGCGGCGACCGGGCGAGGGGGTTTCGTGGCGATCCGCAGCAGCAGGACGGCGGACACACCATAGGAAAGGGCGTCGGCGGCGAACGGCAGCATCGGGTCCATGGTGTACAACCAGCCACCGAGGAACGGCCCGAGGAGCGAGCTCGTCGCGACGGCGGCCTGGCTGCGGCTCAGCGCGTCGGTGAGGTCCTTCTCCGGGACCACGTCGCGGACGGCGATCGTGGCGGCCGGTGCGAAGAGCGCGGTGGCCGCGCCCTCGACCACGGCGACGCCGAGGAGATGTGCCTGCCCGAGGTCTCCCAGTGCCGACGCCAGGGGAATGCTGGCCAGCGCCACGAGCCGTAGAAGGTCGGTCCCGACCATGATCATCCGCCGGTCGAGCCGGTCGGCGAGCTGGCCCGCGGGCAGGCGCAGCAGGGTCCGGGTCACCAGCGAGAAGGTGGCGACCGTACCGGCTTGTGCCGCGCTGCCGCCGATGGAGAGGACGAGCAACGGGAAGGCGAGCAAGGACAGTTGCGAGCCGAGCGTGGACAGCGTCGTACTGAGCCAGTAACGGCGGAAGTCGGCGTTGGTCCGCAGGATGCCTGCGCCCTTCATCCCAGCCGCCCGACGGCGTGGAGGCTGTCCAGCACTCCGGCGTCGACCCGGTCCTGGAAGACGGCGCGGACGGCAGCCTCCTCGTCGTACTGGTAGTGGTCGTGGCAGCTCACCCAGCGGCCTTCGGTCTGCTCGGCGTCGAGGTAGCCGTCGGCGATGGTGCCGACCTCCATGCCGGGCTTGCCCGCGGTCTCCCAGCAACTGGCGAGCACACCGTCGGCGTTGACGACCGCGCCGTAGCGGCCGTCGGCGAAGGAGCAGGCCTGGCAGGGGACATGGGCGCGCGGACGGGCCACCGTGAAACCGAGTTCCAGGGCGCGGGCGTGCCAGCGGACGAAGTCGTCGACGAGACCGTTCTCGTGCATCAGGTTGTTGGCGTAGCCGACGCCGACGTCGCCGACGCGGGCGAAGTGGATGCCGCAGCGTGCGGGATCGAGGTGGGCACCGAGCCGTTCGACCAGGTCGTCCACACCGTGGCGGTTCAGGTGGGAGACGTTGACGCGCAGCATCCAGCGCAGGGAGGTCTTCTCGATGGCGCGCGCGATGTTGGACACGATGACGTCGAAGGTGCCGCCTCCGGAGCGTCGTACGCGGATGGCGTCGTGGTCGGCGCGGTCGCCGTCGAAGGTCACCTGTACGGAGCCGAGGCCCGCCGCGTTGAGTTCCTTGGCGATCAGCGGTGTGAGCAGGGTGCCGTTGGACGTCATCGACGCGGTGAGGGTGCCCAACTCAGCTGCCCTGGTGAGCAGATCGCGGCAGCCTCGCGGATTGAGCAGCGGCTCGCCGCCGAACAGCAGCAGCGACAGTTTGTCCATGCCGGCCGCGGCCATGCGCTCACGGGTGAAGTCCAGCACCTGTCCGACGGCTTCGGGGGTCAGCCGGGCATGCTGGATGCGCGGCGGCCGGCTTCCTCCCTTGGGGTCCTGCGCGGTGTTCTGGAAGCAGTAGCCGCAGCCGAGGTTGCAGTCCGTGCTGGTCAGTACGGTCAGCGAGTACGAGTTGTAGGGCTTTACGTCGTACAGTCCCGCCTCGCGGAGATAGCGTTCGGCGGAGGGCCGCAGGGCGCCGTCGGCCTCGACCTGGCCCGGGCGCATCAGCGCGTAGCCGCCGGCGCCCAGGAACCACCACCCCCTGCGGGCCTGGATCAGACGGGCCCCGGCGGCGGGGACGGCGACGGACTGCGTACCGGGCACGGCAACCTCCGGAGCGAGGGCGGGAGTTGGAGGGCGGGCGCGGGCCCGGTCGCGGCGGCGTCAGGCGCCACCGCGACCGGGAGGACCGCGCCGGTGGTGAGCCGATCAGGCGTTGTGCTCCTGGTGGACGCCGCACCAGGGGGTGTCCTCGCCCTCCTCGGAGTGGGCGATCACCTCGGGCTCGTCGGCGGCGGTCTCCTGGTGGACGCCACACCAGGCGACGTTCGACGCGGCGTGCGCGACCACTTCGGGCTCGTCGGCGGCGGTCTCCTGATGCACCCCGCACCAGGCGACGTTCGACGCGGCGTGCGCGACGACCTCGGGAGTCTCCTCCGCGGGGGTCTCGGTGGTCTCCTCGTTGGGCTCGACGTTCTCGGCCATGATGGTCCTCCATACGACGGGCGTTCGGGACGACGGACGGCAGCGGTTCGCCGACCGGCAGGAAGCTAGGAGGAGGGGGTTCGGCACCGGTTCATGGCCGGTTGGGCCCTGGTGAAATGCCTGGTGGGGGCGGTGTCTGCCGTGCTCGAGCGGAGAAGGCGGTGGACCACGGCCACGATGTCGCTTCCCGTGGATGCGGGGTGCTGCTCCCGGAACTTCAGGGCGTCGCTCACCGGAGTACGGCGGGGGCCGAGGCACCTCGAGGCGTCGCTCACTGGAGTACGACGGGGCGGTCAAGGCACATCAAGGCGTCGCTCCCAGGAATACGGCGCGCGGCCGAGGCACAGGAGGCCCCCGGCAGCGAGGCGGGTCGAGGCCGGCTGCATACCGGAATCCCACCGGGCGCCAACCGGCGGGCAACCGGCCGTTCCTACGCTGACCGCCGCACACTCCGCGACCGCGAGAGGACGCCTCCGTATGGACACCGAGCCCGTCGTCACGGCCGCGCCGTCCGCCCCGCCGGCACCGGCACCGGCACCGGCGCTTGGGCAGCGGCTGCCGGAGCCGCTGGGGGCCGGGTTCCTGGCCCGTCCGGAGGAGACGCTGGCGGAGATCCGGGAGGCCTGTCCCGTGACCCGGATCAGGACGCCCGCCGGACGGCCGGCGTGGCTGGTGACCCGCGCCGAGGACGTGCGGGCCGGATTCCTCGACCCCCGGCTCTCCTTGAGCGGCGGTCATGTCCCCGACCCGGGCGTACGCCGACGCGCCCTGGACGTGACGCTGGTGAACTACGACCCGCCGGACCACACGCGGATCCGCCGTCTGGCGACGCCCGCGCTCACCCCGGCGCGCATGGCCGCCCACAGAGAACGCATCGAGCTCAACGCCGTTGAACTCCTCGACGCGGCGGACGCGGCGCGGGGACAGGGACCGGTCGAGTTGATGGACTCCTTCGCGCGCCCGTTCGCCTTCCGGTCGCTGTGCGAGGTCTTCGAGGTGCGCGAGGAGGAACGGGCCGCGCTGTACGAGCCGGTGGCGCTCCTCGCGGACAAGGCGGGGTGCTCCGCCCGGGCCGTCGAGGAGAGCGTGGCCCGGATCGACGTGTTCGTCCGGGGCGAGATGGGCCGCCGCACGGCTTCTCCGGGGGACGATGTCGTCTCCCGCGTCCTGGCTGCGTGGCACCAGCAGGGCGGCGCGACGGAGGACGAGGTCGCCTCCCTCCTGGCGATGCTGTTTCTGGCCGGCTTCGACAGCACGGTTCAGGCGATCGGCATGAGTGTGGTGGCGTTGCTCGGCCACCGCGACGTACAGGAGTCCTTGCGGGACGAGCCGTCGAGGATTCCGCGCGCGGTGGACGAGTTGTTGCGCTGGGACACCCCGGGCCCTTTCAGTACCAAGAGGGTGGCGCTGGAGGACGTCCGGTTCGGGGACACGGTCATTCCGGCGGGCAGCGGTGTCCTGCTCTCCGTGGCGGCGGCCAATCACGACCCGCGCTGCCACGCCGACCCGGGCGCGCTGGACCCGGACCGCGGTACCGCCGCACGCCACCTGTCCTTCGGCCTCGGTCCGCACTACTGCCCCGGATCGGCACTGGCCCGCCTTGAGCTGACGGTGGCCCTGACGGCGGTCCTGGGCCGCTGGAGCCGACTGGACCCGGCGGTACCGTTGAACGAACTGACGTGGGGCGGCGGCTATTTGCACCGCCGACTGGCGGCGCTGCCTGTCCAGCCGGGCAGCCGGGCCTGAGGAGCGAGGAGCCCTCGGCCTGGATTCGGCTCGAAGCCAAGGGCAGCCCCGTGAGGCGTCCGCGAAACCCCTGGGGTGTGGACCTCGATTCGGCGGCGCGGCCACGTACGTGAGTACTCCTACTCAGGACAGAGACCGTCGCCGACACCACACTGAACCGGTGACGAGAACCGGACCGGGTCGTGGGCGGCGCGGTCGAGTCGTGGCCTGTCTGGCCTTGGCGACGAGCCTGGCCTTCGGCCTCTACCTCTGATCTTGGGAGAGTGCCCCGGCCTTCAGGCCTGGGGGTGAATCGCATCTTTGGACTGCTGTGACCTCAACTGTGGGCACGGGCCTGCGCTACCTACCCGCGCCCACGACTGTGTTCAGTCCGGACGCTTCTGCTGTGTGATGTAGTCCTTGACCACCTGGAGCGGAGCGCCGCCGCATGAGCCGGCGAAGTATGAGGGTGACCAGAACCGGCCGTGCATGATCGCTGGGTTGACCCGGCCGGTGAACTCCGCGCGCAGGCGGCGTGAGGAGACGCCTTTGAGGCTGTTGACCAGGCTGGCCAGGGCGACCTTCGGCGGGTAGTGCACGAGCAGGTGGACGTGGTCCGTTACACCGTTGAACTCCTTCAGCTCCGCGTCGAAGTCCTCGCACACCTTGCGCATGACCTCTTCGCAGCGCGTCAGCATCTCGTCGTTCATGACTCGACGCCGATACTTGGTGACGAATATCAAGTGTGCGTGCAGGCTGTAGACGACTGTTCGGCCCCTGCGGATATCGGGGTTTGGTTCCCATCGTGGAGACATGGGCCAGCGGTATGGTGATCGTTGTGCAGCTTCGGTACAGCTTCCGCCTGTATCCGAGTGTTGGTCAGCGCATGGCGTTGGCGAGGGCGTTCGGGTGTGCGCGGGTCGTCTTCAACGACGCGTTGCGCGTCCGTGAGGAGGCCCGTGCGGCGGGGCTGGGGTTCGTCACCTCGGCGGAGCTGTCCAGGAACCTGACGGCCGCGAAGAAAACACCGGAACGGGCCTGGCTCGGCGAAGTGTCTTCGGTCGTTCTTCAGCAGTCCCTGCGCGACCTGGACACCGCCTACCGGAACTTCTTCGACGGGCTCAAGGGCAAGCGCCCGAAGATGGGTGCGCCGCGTTTCAAATCGAAGCGGGACAACCGGCAGTCGATCCGCTTCACCTCCAACGCCTCATGGCGGATCACGCCGGGCGGGAAACTGAGACTGCCGAAGGTCGGCGACGTTCCGGTGCGCTGGTCCCGCGCATTGCCGTCCACGCCGTCCACGGTGACCGTGGTCAAGGACGCGGCGGGCAGGTACTTCGCGAGCTTCGTCGTAGAGACGGACGCCTGCGAGGTACTGCCCGGGACGACACCAGAGATCGGCATCGACCTCGGCCTCCGGCACTTCGCCGTCCTCTCCGACGGCCGGAAGATCGACAGCCCCCGCTTCCTGCGCCGGGCCGAGAAGCGCCTGAAGAAGATGCAGCGGGACCTGTCCCGCAAACAGAAGGGCTCCAACAACCGGGGCAAGGCCCGGCTGAAGGTCGCCCGCGCTCACGCGC
Source organism: Streptomyces sp. NPDC005070 (assembly GCF_053600395.1). Taxonomy (NCBI): domain Bacteria; kingdom Bacillati; phylum Actinomycetota; class Actinomycetes; order Kitasatosporales; family Streptomycetaceae; genus Streptomyces; species Streptomyces sp. NPDC005070. The sequence goes on from NZ_JBSFZS010000106.1 coordinate 6,805, forward strand.
AGGTCACCGACGCACGCCGCGAATTCCACCACCAGCTCTCCACCCGGCTGATCCGCGAGAACCAAGCGATCGCCGTCGAGGACCTGTGTGTCAAAGGACTCGCCCGCACGCGCCTGGCCAAATCCGTCCACGACGCCGGATGGTCCGCGTTCGTGACCATGCTGGAGTACAAAGCCGCCCGGTACGGACGCACCCTCGTGAGAATCGGCCGGTTCGAACCGACCTCCCAGGTGTGCTCCGCATGTGGCGTCAAGGACGGCCCCAAACCGCTGAACGTCCGGGAGTGGACGTGCTCGGCGTGCGGGACCGTCCTCGACCGGGACGTCAACGCGGCGGTCAACGTCGCCAAGGCCGCCGGACTGGCGGCATCAGCCTGTGGAGCGCAGGTAAGACCGGCACCCGTGCCGGCACAGCGCAGCGAAACAGGAACACGCCAGGAGCTGCCCACCGCGTCGCCGCAGTGGGAGCAGATTGGAATCCCGGGCCTCTAGGCCCGAGAGGATGTCAATGGATCAGCCCCTTGCACGACCCCGAGAAGACCGGCCGCGCACGGGCCGAAGCTGCCCATCGTGCGGCGACCATGGAGGGCGCGCTGCACGCCCTCCGTCCGGGACCGACGGGCCGGCGATCAGCGCCTGCCGTACGTCGTCGGGGACAGGCCGGCTCCCTTGGGACGCCGGGGACGCCGACTGGGTGACCAGGCAGTAGAGCAGGTGCTGCGGGCCGTTCGGTCGGGGAGCAGGGGCCACGTGCGCGTCAGGATCGCGGGGCGGGGTCGGAACGCGCAGTCGAAGGCTGGGAGAAGTTGGTGGCGGCCATCACCTCCGGAGGGCGCACATATCCGCCGACGCTCTCGACGCGCACGACGAGCGCCAGAGGTGACTTCGTGTCGTACGCCTTCGCCAGCCTTCGGATCTCGGCGCGGGCGAAGAGCTGGGTCGCCCCCGACGTCGCCAGGGTGCCGCAGCCCGCGATCATGACAAGGCGGCTTCCGGCCGCGAAGGGGTTGCGTGCCAGCAGGACGATCGCGTGGTCCACGCGAGTCGTCGCACCACTTTCCGACTCCCCGTACTCCTCGCCGTCCTCCGCACCCACGATGCGGTAGTCGTCGGAGAACTGCCGATAGGAGTAAGGGGCGTTGAGCCGGTCGGCCATCAACTGCCAGACTCCGTTGTGCGCCGGCCCGCCGATCACGACCAGGTTCTCCTCGGCGTCCGATGCCATGGCGAACGCCCTGGCCCTGACGGTCACGGCCTCGTGCAGCCGCAGATCCTGGGAGAGGAACTGCCGCAGATTCATGGCGGCGAGGGCATCGGCCTCATGGATCTTCGGATAGGCGGACGACGCCCGGCTGGACTCCCCCACGACCACCACCACACGTCGGCCGCGGTCCAGCCGCCACACCCGCGCGGCCGGGACCTTCGTCCGGTAGTAGTGCACAAGGGCACGGCCCAGCCAGCCGACGGCGAACGCCAGCAGCGAGGCCACGAGGTTGACCGTCAGGTCCTCCCCCACGATTTCCCCTCCCGCACTCGGCTCCGCCTGGGCCTGCACCTCAACAAGCAGTCTGCACCACCGATTTGGCGGAGGAGAAGCAATCGCCGTGCGGGACCTATGCCTCGTGCACCCGCGTCAGAAGTTCCATCAACTGCCGGCGCTCCGTCGCGCCGAGCGGCTCCAGCAGTTCGGCGTTGGCTCGCTCCGCCAGCTCCGCGCACCGCTCAAGGGTCCGCATGCCCGCCGACGTCACCGTCACCGCGTTCTTGCGACGGTCCCGCGGGTGGGGTTCGCGCCGGGCCAACCCGGCTTCCTCCAGGTGGTTGAGCAGGAGGACCACGTCCTTCGCATCGAAGCCCAGTCGGCGCGCCAGATCCGCCTGGGCGACAGGCCCGTACTCGGACACGGCCGCGAGCACGGCGTGATGCGGCAGCTTCAGCCCTTCTGCGGCGATCGCCTCGGCGACCAGGCTCCGGCCGCGCGCCGCCACCCGGCCGACCAGCCAGCTCGGCAGGGACTGGATGTGCGCCAGGGCTCCCAGGTGTTCGGTGCGCGTCATGGAATCAGACTATCCGCAATTCGTTGGACTTCCCCATGACCAAACTCTAGGCTGACAATTCCGTTGGAGATCCCAACGATTCCGAGTCCTGTTTCACCCCTGGAGGTGTCCATGCGTCGTGTCCGCTATGAGGTCAACGGCGGCCCAGAGGTTCTCTTCACCGAGGAGGCGCCCGTTCCAGAGCCCGGCCCGGGTGAACTACTCGTCCGCAGCGAGGCGGTCGGAGTCACGTTGCCCGCCGTGCGAAAGGTGCGCGAGGGCGCCGAGCCCGGTCCGCTCGGCGGCGAGGTGGCAGGCACCGTCGTCGCGGTCGGTGAAGGCGCCACCGGGTTCGCGGAGGGCGACCGCGTCACCGGTCTCTGCTTCTCCCACGCCTACGCCGAACTGGCCCTCATCGACCACGCGATGGCCTCGCGCATACCCGGTTGGGCGACGGCCGTGGACGCCGTGGCCCTGGTCCGCAGCGGCCTGGTGGCGCGCGGCGCCTACGAGGCCGGTCGCCCCGCCCCTGGTGACAGCGTCCTGGTCACCGCGGCGGCAAGCGCGGTCGGTGTCCTGGCCTTGCAGTACGCCAGGGCGGGATCGGCCTCTCGCGTGGTCGCCGCCGTCAGCAGCGCGGACAAGGCGGAGTTCGTTCGTGCCCTCGGCGCCGACGAGGTCGTGCTCTACGGGGACGCGTCCTGGGGCGATCCGGTCGACATCGTGCTCGACGGGGTCGGCGGAGAACTGCTCGGCCCGGCGGTTCGCGCGCTGGCCCCCGGCGGCCGCCTGGTCGCCTTCAGTTCGGGCGGCGGCACGATCGACGCGTACGAGCTACTGGTCCGGGGTGCCTCGGTCATCGGCTTCCAGATGGCGGCCATCGCCCGGGACAGGCCCTCGGTGTACGCGCGCCGACGCGACGAACTGTGGGAACTCCACCGCAACGGCACACTGCGACCCCGCGTATACGCCGAGATCCCCCTCACGGAAGCAGCGCGTGCCCACGAGATCATCGAGTCCCGCCGCAACCTCGGAAAGGTCGTCCTGATACCGGGACGCCAGGGCGTATCCGCAAAGTCTCGCCTGCCCGGCGACGCCTGACATCCCCTGGGCGTGCCCTGCCGCAGGGATCATCATGGGGGAATGCCGGACAACCGATCCCCTGTGCCGCCGACCGTGGTGCGGCTCCCCCAGTACACGAAGGCCGACCAGGACGAGATACTCGGCGACTCCGACGATCCCTTCGGTGTCGCCTCGACCGGTCTGACCTGGTTGCCCAAGGAGGTGCATTTCGGTGTCAGACACGACCGCCGCCTCGTGGCACACGTTGGCCTGCTGCGACTGCCCGTAGTGATCGGCGATGCCCGGACAGAGGTGGTGGGAGTCGGCGGGGTAGCTGTCGCGTCCACCGTGCGAGGTCGGGGCCTGGCGCGGCTCACCATCGCCGCCGCGCTGGAACACGCTGCCGCCATGGGTCCTCGGTACGCCCTCCTGTTCTGCCGGCCTCCTCTCGTATCGCTCTACCAGCGCCTCGGATGGCACCCGCTCGACACGCCGGTACTCGTCGAGCAGCCCGAAGCCGACGTGGTGACCATGCCGTTGCGGACCATGGTGACGCCGCTGCGCGAAGCCACCGACTGGCCGCCGGGGACGGTGCGGCTGCTGTCGCTGCCCATGTGACGCACGTCTGCACCCCGCGACCCGGTACCGGTCACGCGGCCGCCGCGGCCTCCGGGGCCGACCGCGCGGGCCATCGGGCGGGACGCAGGGCCGCCGGCGCGTAGAACCCGCCCTCCGGTGGTCCCACCGGTCGACGAACACCCCGGCCGGGGGCCCGACCAGCAGGATGGCGACGACCAACAGGGCGGATACGGCGGCGGGCGCGAACGGCTTGGCGGCGAGCACCACGGTGCCGATCCACAGGGGCAGTGTCGATGCTGGGCCTGGCATCGTCAGGAATCGTCCCTGGTTCGTGCGGCCGCCCACAGAGCGATCCGGGTGCGTGAGCGCAGGCCCAGTTTGTCGCGGACCTTGTCCAGGTGGGTGGCGACAGTACGTTCCGAAAGACCTAACTTTGCACCGATCTGGCGGTTCGTCAGCCCTTCGGCGACGAGCTCGGCGACCGTGAACTCCCGTCCTGTGAGCGGGAACTGGTCCACGACGACCGCGGTGGCGCCAGACGCCGAGCGAGGGTAGCCGCTCCCTCTCCGCAGGGCGTATGCGACGAGCCGGTCTCCCTGCAGTCGCCGGCCACCGCTGACAGCAGCGTCCTGCGCAGCCGCCGACAGCCCTGCCCGTGCACGAGCCGCGGTCAGTTCCACCCGTCGGCGCCACGGGCCTTCCGGCTCGGTGTCCAGCCGACGGCGTGCCTGCGCGCTCGCCTCGTACAAACGCAGGGCTCGCCGCAAGTCACCGCTCTCGGCGGCCACGAGGGCCAGTCCCTCGACCGGGTACAGCGCGTGGAAGCTTGCTTCGGGGACGATCCGGAGCACCTCGCCGAACAGTTCCTCGGCGTTGTCCAGACGGCCAAGGGACAGCCGTACGGCGCCCGCGGTGTGCAGGGCGGCGGCAGCCCGGCTCCAGTGCGCCTGCTCCCTGAGCACCGGAAGACAGCGACCCATGAGCAAGTCGGCCTCGGCTTCCTCGCCCGCCTGGAGCAGGGCCCAAGCCAGGTGTTGGGTGCACCACGCGGTGTCCTCCCGGCGGCCGAGCGCGGAGACGACACGCAGGCAATCACGCAGGTCCGCGACGGCGGCGGCGGATTCACCACGGCACAGCAGTGCTGCCGCCCGCGCGTCCAGCGCGTTGGCGAGACCGGCGGGGTGGTCACGCGCCCGTTCCTGGCGTACCGCCTGCTCACCAAGGCGTAGCGCTGCGGCCAGGTCGGTCTGCTGGCAGGCGACACGGGTGGCGAGTGCCGCTACCGCGCCGCCGAGGCCAGGCGTGGCAGGCCGCTGCAGAAGGTCGTCCAAGAGCGAGCGGGCGGCCGAAGGCTGCTCGTGCTGGTAGTACACGCGGGCCAGTTCCAGGGTCAGCCGGTCGCTCGAGGGGGCATCGCCGCCGCCGGCGCCGGCCAGGGCCGCTGCGAGATTGTCCCGTTCGCCGGTGAGCGGCCCACGGGCCTGGTCGGCGAACACCTCGCCACCGGTTTGTTCCGCGAGGCTGTTCAGCCAGTCGAGGGACCGCCGCCGTACGGCATCCAGCTCGCCCGATGCGATCAGACGCTCCATGGCGCAGGCGCGAACGACGTTCAACTGCCGGAAGCGCGCGGGGTGCGCGTCGCCCGGCAGCCGTGCGATCAGCGACTTGGCTTCAAGGCCGCACAAGACGCCGAGAATCTGGCGTGGGGCGACGCCGCTGCCGGCGCAGACCGCCTCGGCTGCGGCCGTGTCGAATCCTCCGACGAGCACCGCGAGGCGCCGGAAAACCGCCTGTTCCGTCGGCTCGAGGAGCCGATGGCTCCAGTCGATCGCGACGGTCAGTCCGTTGTGACGACAGGGACCTGTCCGGTTTCCGTCGGTGAGAAGCGAGAGCTGGAGCAGCCGGTCGTCCAGTCCGGCGAGGATGTCGCCCAGTGGGAGTGTGCCGACGCGGCGCGCCGCGAGTTCGATGCCGAGCGTCAGACCGTCCAATCGGCGGCATATCTCGGCAACAGTCGCAGCGTTGCCGCGCCAGAGGGTGAAGCCGGGCGCACGGTTGGCGGCGCGTTCGACGAACAGGCGGACGGCGTCCGAGCGCAGGAGGGCGGCAGGGTCGTCACCGGTGCTGGTCGGTGGCAGAGACAGCTCGCCGACCCGGAACACGGTCTCGCCGGGGACCCGCAGCGCTTCCCGGCTGGTGGCCAGGATCCGCAACCGGGGGCAGTGGCTCAGCAGTGTCGCGGCCAGCTGAGCGCACGGCTGCGCCAGATGTTCGCAGTTGTCCAGGATGACGAGCCGGGAGGTGTTGCCGATCGCACGGACGAGAGCGTCGGTGCCGGATCGCCCCGCGCGCTCGCCCACGCCCAGCGCGGCGGCCACGGACTGTGCGAGCGGAGCGTCGTCGTGCAGCGAGTCGAGTTCGATCAGGTCAACCCGCGCGTAGCGCTCGGGCAGCCGTTCGGCGAACTCCAGCGCCAGCCGCGTCTTGCCGACGCCTCCGGATCCAGTCAGCGTGAGCAAGCGCGATGTCCTCAGCAGGGCGCGCAGGACGAAGAGTTCCTCTCGTCGCCCCACGAAGGAGTCGAGCGCTCGTGGCAGCCCGCGACCCGAATCCGAAAGGGAGGCATCCGGTGAGGTTGGTCGTTGCCCTCTGGAGCCTTGTATCGAGCGTTGTCTGAAAGCGCGTTGTCGGCACGCGTTGGAGCAATACCGGGCTGGCCGACCGCCGCGTGATCCGGCGGTCAGCGCCGCTCCGCACAACTCGCATGTCCTGTGCCGGGTCATTCCCGATTCCTGGCCGCGGATTTCTGGGCGAAACCTTCCGGTCTCATCGGTTCGGCCGCCCGAGAGGGTGCGTCAGGGCGTTGCGGCGGGATTGACACCGAGGATGACGGTGCCGACCACTCCCTTGCCGAGGTCGCTGCCGGCCTGGGTGACACTCAGCAGGGTCGAGGACCCCCCGTTGCGATATATGCCGTCCCTTGCGTTGAGGGTGCGGGTCGCGGTGTTGTTCCGGTAGGGGGTCAACGCGGCGATCTTGGTGTTGTACGTCTCGGGGAAATAGAGCTGGCCCGTGTGGGAGACGTGGCCTCCGTGGTACGTCCCGTTGGACACGGTGCCGCCGGCATGGGTCTTGAGGTGGATGTGGATTGCGCGGCCGACGTACCAGCCGGGATAGACGGTAGTGAACTCCGCGACGCCGGCGGAGTCGGTCAGCTGAACGCCTCGCAGGAATGTCGTGTCCGGCGTCGAGCCGCCCGCGACGTAGCCGGAGTAGACACCGAGCGCGTCGCACTGCCAGATGTCGACCGCCGTGTTGGGCAACGGGAAGCAGGTCGCGGTGTCGACGACCGTCACGCGGAGCGTGAGCGGGACGCCCGCCTTGCCCTCGGTGATGTTCTTGCGGACCGTCTCGAGGTCCAGATAGTAGGGACCTTCGGTCTGCTCGGGCGTCAGGACACAGGCAGCGGCCAGTCCGGTGGCGGCCTGGGGCGTGTCGCCTGGGCCTGCGGCTGCGGCTCGCGAAGCCGGGATTCCGAGGGCGGCCACACCGAGTGCTGCTCCGCCCAGGGTGGCGAGGATGGATCTGCGGGTGGCGTCGGTCTGCTCCGCAGGTTCGTGGTGGGGGGCTTCAGTCATGCCGCCACGATGGCCCGTGCAGCGGCATACCGGATCGGTCGGACAACCGATGACTCGAGTGCGTTACGAAACCCACCGCATCGCCGGGTCCAGCCCGGCCCGGTCGAGGACCGATATGAGGCCCGCGGCCCGTCCCCGGCGCGCACGCACGGTCCGCACCAGGCAGGTCCGTGCGTGCGCGCATCCGGGGAACTCGCATGGCGGCCCCGGCGCGGGCGCGTGCGGTCAGGCCCGGAACTGGTTCGCCGGGACCGGAAGCCCGTAGTGCTCGCGCAGAGTGGCGCCTTCGTACTCCTCTCGGAACAGGCCCTTGCCACGCAGGATCGGCAGGACGTGCTCCACGAACGCCGCGAGGCCCGACGGCAGGGCGGGCGCCATGATGTTGAATCCGTCGGCGGCGCCGCCCTCGAACCAGGCGATGATCGTGTCGGCCACCTGCTCGGGCGTGCCGATGAACTCGAAGTGGCCGCGTCCTCCGCCGAGTCGGGAGATGATTTGACGGACAGTGAGTTGCTCTCGTACCGCGAGGTCGATGATCAGGTCGGAACGGCTCTGTGTGCCCTCCAGCTTCGGCCTGGCGAGGATGAAGTCCGGCAGGGGCTTGTCGAGTTCGAAGACCGAGGGCTCGGTCTCGAACACGGCGGCCAACTGGCGCAGCCCGTACTCCGGGATGCGCAGTTCGTCGAACTGACGGGCCAGCGCGCGGGCTTCCGACTCGGTCGACCCGATGTACGGGACGATGCCGGGCAGGACGATCACACCGTCCGGGTCGCGGCCCGCGGCCGTGGTACGTGCCTTGATGTCGCCGTAGAAGGCGGCCGCGCGCTCGTAGGTCGTGTGAGCGGTGAAGATGGCCTCGGCGTGGCGGGCGGCGAAGTCCCGGCCGTCCTCGGACGAGCCGGCCTGGACGAGCAGCGGGTAACCCTGCGGCGGGCGCTGCACGTTGAGCGGGCCGGCCACCTTGAAGTGGTTGCCCTGGTGGCCGAGCGGGTGCAGCCGTTCGGGGTCTGCGTAGCGTCCGGTGGCCTTGTCCGCGACGACGGCGTCGGACTCCCAACTGTCCCACAGGGCCTTGGCGACCTTGAGGAACTCGTCCGCGCGGGCGTAGCGCTCGGCGTGGCCGGGGCGGTCGTCGAGTCCGAAGTTGGCCGCCTCGTCCGCCCCTGCCGAGGTGACGATGTTCCAGCCGGCGCGGCCGCCGCTGACGTGGTCGACGGAGGCGAGCCGGCGGGCGAGGTTGTAGGGCTCGTTGTAGGTCGACGAGACGGTCGCGATGAGGCCGATGCGGCTGGTCGCCTGGGACAGGGCGGTCAGCAGTGTCAGTGGTTCGAGCTGGCCCGGTGGGCGGAACTCGCCTGTTCCCATGAGTGCCGGGCCGTCCGCCAGGAACAGCGAGTCGAACTTGGCGCTCTCGGCGAGCTGCGCCAGCTCGATCCAGTGCCGCAGGTCGAAGTCCGCCCGGGGGTTGCTGTGCGGGAGCCGCCATGCCGCCTCGTGGTGGCCCGCTTCCATGAGGAAGGCGTTGAGGTGGAGCCGGCGCTGTGTGTCAGTCACGGGTTGTCTCCTTTGCGCGTCGAGGTGGATGGCGGGGTCAGTCGAAGGTGAGCTTGGAGCTGTCGTAGCCGGCCGGGAGGAGGTTGTCGGTGATGGAGTTCAGGTCGACCTTCTTGGTGATCTGGCCTGCTTCCAGGAAGGCGTCCGCGAGCTTCTGTTCCAGCTCGATGTCCGACTTCTCGACCGGGGTCACCCTGTTGGAGTAGGCGGCCAGGGAGGCCTTGGCGTCGGCCAGCGGGATGCCCTGCTCCTGCGAGAGCGCCTGAGCGTATTTCTCCGGGTGCTTGATGGCCCAGGCGTACTCCCGGGAGAGCCTCTTCAGGGCGTCCGTGAGGGCCGCGCGCCTGGTCCTGTCCTTCAGCGACGTGTCACTCGCGACGTAGTAGCTGCTCGTCTGGTCGATCGGCGGGAGGCCCTTGACCAGGATTCGCGCGCCGTTCTTGACCGCGATCGCCGACTGCGGGTTCCAGATCGACCAGGCGTCGACCTTGCCGGTGTTGAACGCCGTGGCGCCCGCCGCCGGGTCGAGGAAGACGAGTTTCGCGTCCTTGGGGCCGAGGCCGACGCTCTTCAGTGCGTTCAGGGCCAGTCCGTGGGCGGAACTGCCCTGCGGGACGGCGATCCGCTTGCCCTTGAGGTCGGCGGCGGTCCTCAGCTTCGAACCCTTGGGCACGATGATGTTCTCCACCGCCTGGTCGGGCGTGAGCGAGCGGTTCACGGCGACGATCTTGAAGCCGTACTCCTTCGCCGCGCCCGTGATCGGGGGTACGTCGCCGACGCTGCCCAGGTCTATGTCTCCCGAGGCCGCGGCTTGCACGAGTGGTGGGCCGTAGGTGAAGCGGGCGAACTTCACCTTGTAGGGCGCGTCGTCGAAGACGCCGGTCAGTTTCGCCAGGGCCTGGCTGCCGTCACCGCCGTTGTCCCCCATCGTGAAGGTGTACTTGCTCCACTCCGGGTGCTTCTCGCCGCTCGCGTTGCCGGCGTTGCTCAGCGGCGCGGTGGTGTCGGAGGACGATCCGCAGGCGACGAGGGTGCTCGCGAGGGCGAGCGGAGCGACGGCGGCGACGAGTCGGGTGGTTGTCTTGCGCATGGGATGTCCTGTGCTTTCTTTGCTGGGTATGGGTGTTGGGGGGGGATCGTTGGGGTCAGTGCTGCCCGGCGAGGCCGAGGTCCTCCAGGAGCCGGGCCCGGAGTTCTTCGCGCGCGACACTCGCCTCGCGGTCCTCGGCGGAGAGGTCGACCTCGTGCGAGGTGCCTATGCGGCCGTCGCTCATGACGAGGATGCGGTCCGCCAGAGCGATCGCCTCGTCGATGTCGTGGGTGACGAGCAGCATGGCGGCTTGGTGCTTCGTGCGCAGTGCGCGCACGAGGTCGTGCATGCGCAGCCGTGTGATGGCGTCGAGCGCCGCGAACGGCTCGTCGAGCAGGACGAGTTCGGGCTCCGAGACCAATGCCCTTGCCAGGGAGACCCGTTGGGCCTCGCCGCCGGAGAGCTCCTTGGGCCATGCCTTCTCGCGGCCCGCGAGACCGACCTCGGCGAGTACGTCGCGGGCCCGCTGGTCCGCCTCGGGTCCGTGCAGGCCGAGCGTGACGTTGCGCAGGACCCGCTGCCACGGCAGCAGCCGGTCCGCCTGGAAGACGATCGCCCGCTTCGCCGGGACCTCCACGCGCCCTCCGTCGGGACGGTCCAGTCCGGCGAGCAGCCGCAGGAGGGTGCTCTTGCCGCAGCCCGAGGGGCCGAGCAGGATCACCAACTCCTCGTCGGCGATGGTGAGGTCGAGGTGGTCGAGCACCACCCGGTCACCGAACTGCCGGACGATTCGCTCGACGACGACACCGGTCTGCCGGCGGAGATCGGTCGCGACGGTGCTGCTCATGACGCCTCATAACTCGGGCGCCACCGCAGCAGCACCCGCTCGAGAGCCCGGACGAACTGGTCGGCGAGCAGGCCGAGGAGTGAATAGATCACCAGCCCCACGAAGACCTGGTTGGTCTGGAGATAGGTCTGTCCCTGGGTGATGAGGAAGCCGAGTCCCTTGTCGGCGTTGACGGTCTCCGCGGCGACGAGGCCGAGGACGCTGTACGCGAGGGAGAAGCGGAGGCCGACCAGGAAACCCGGCAGCGATCCGGGCACCAGTACCCGCGTCACCAGGCGCCAGGTGCCCGCTCCGGTCGTGCGTGCCATCTCGATGAGCCGCTGGTCGACTCCGCGGATCGCGGCGAACAGGTTGAGGTACATCGGCACGCCGGCGCCGAAGGAGATCAGCAGTACCTTCGTGAGTTCGTCGATGCCGAACCACACGATCATCAGCGGCAGCACCGCGAGCAGGGGGATCGTGTTGAGGACCTGTACGACGCCGTTGAACAGGTACTCACCGCTGCGCAGCAGTCCGCCGAGGACTCCCGTGACGATGCCCACCGTCAGACCGAGGGCGAGACCGATGCCGGCCCGCTGCAGTGAGATGGCCAGGTCCGGCCCGAGTACGCCCTGTTGCCACAGATCGACGGCGGACCGCACGATCAAGGTCGGCGCCGGGGCGTACGTCTTCGTCACCACGCCGGCCCGGGCGAGCACCTCCCAGAGGACGAGGATCGCGACCGGCGTCGTATAGATGCCCAGCGGCCAGCGCAGCCGGTCACGGAGTGCCGCGAGTGACGACCGGCGGCGCGCGTCACGTGGCAGGAACACCTCGCGTTCCCGCACGTTGCCGGTCGCGGCGGCCGGGCCCTTGAGAACGGCCCGCGCCGGGATGCGGACCTCGGTCATGCCGCCACCGCCAGAACACCGGTGTAGTGCGAGGCGTCACCGACGAGCTGCTCGCTGAGGCGTCCGTCGACGCCGACCGGTATCTCTCCCGCGACGGTCACCCGGTTCAGGAGCCGCGGGTGGTCGTCGTAGTTGTCGACCGCGTAGTGCTGGGTGATCCGGTTGTCGAAGACGATCAGTTGGCCGGGAGACCAGGTCCAGCGCAGGATGTTCTCCGGACGCGTCACGTACGACTGGAAGACGCGCAGCAGATCCGCCGAGTCGCCGTTCGGCAGACCGACGATCCGCTTGGCGAACCCGCCGATGAACAGGCCCCGTTCGCCGGTCAGCGGATGGACGCGTACGACCGGGTGCTCGGCCTCGTACGGCGTCGAGACGAAGATCCGGTCGTACTCCTGCTGCTGTGCCGTGGCGGCCGCGGGGCGCGCGTAGTCGTACTGGTTGGTGTGCACGACGCGCAGCGAGTCCGCGAGGGCGCGCAGCGGTCGGGGCAGATCGCGGTAGGCAGCGGCGGCGTTGGCGATGAGTGTCTCACCGCCGTAAGGCGTGGTCACCAGGGACCTCAGTGTGGTGACCTGCGGTGGGTTGACCACGAAGGTGACGTCGGTGTGCCACTCGTTGGCCTTGGAGGTCTCGCTGTCGACGGCGAGCACGTGGGTGGTGCCGTCCGCGGCCGCCACGTTCGGGTGGGCGGTGGTGAGTTCGCCGAACCAGCCGGCCACGCGCTCCTGGCCGGAGTTGTCGAGGCCGGCGCGGTCGAAGACGAGTGCCTTGTGCTCGTTGAGGGCGTCACGGAGTGCCGTCAGCGTGGAGTCGGTCGGTGGCGCCGTGAGGTCGACGCCCTCGACCACCGCGCCGATACGGCCGGTGAGTTTACGGATGGACACGGGCATGAGGTGGTCCTTCTCGGGGAGGTGGACACGCCACCGGGTGCTGGGGATGGAAAGCGGCAGCGACGGATCGCCTCCCGGACCGAACGGCCGGAGACGGGGCAGGTGTCGCGGTCACGACGCGGGGGCCGAGGCCTGCGATCACGCGGGAAGCGCAACCGGGCAGGCCGAGCCGCTTGATGGGCTGGTGTCGGCTCGCCGGACCCGGGGCGAGCCCCGTCACCGACCGCGGTCGGGTCGGTGGCTCACCCGTGCTTCAACGACTGGGACGACCGTGCCGGCCCGCTCGTACGCCTCCCCGCCCACACTGCGGACAGTTCAGCCCGCAGCAGGGAAGGGGAGGCACGACGTGAGGTCGTGGAAACAGTCGCTCAGACGTCGGATGCGACGATCCCGCGCAACGGCGGCGCGGCACGGGCGGTTCGGTACCGCCTCTGTCAGACGCGCACCGTCGGTGCGTACCGACGGCTGCCGGGGACGATCAGCCGGGTCAGCGACAACAGAACGAACTGGCGATGTGCGCCAGATCGATGTGGCGCCGCCGGGTGAGGTCCACGCGCGGGTTCATGAGACGGGAGTTCAGCAGACGGCCACCACGGTGGTCAAGAAATTCAGAGGGGGTCTTGCATGGCGGACACGGAGGGTCTCTCCGGTTGTCACGATGCGAGGCGAAGTCGCCATGCGCATCGGGGACGCGGCGGCAGCGGCAGGCCTGAGCCTCCGTACACCCGGAGACAGCGCGGCCGGCACGCCCTCCAACGCATGAAACCCCACCGTCTGGCTGGTTCCTGACGCTCCCGTGTGGTTATCTGGGCTCATGACCGTGCTCGTGACCCGCCGCCACGTCGATTACGTGCGTGTCACCACCACCGGTTGTCGCGCCGCGAGCTGACATCGCGCTCAGGCCTCTGACCAGCATCTTTTCCTTCACCCAGCGCTGACCGCTGCCACCGTACCGGCATTGGTCCGAAGCGCCATGGGTCCCTCACGCCTCCGCACAGCCGGGGGCTCCCTCACGTCTTCCCGTTCCCACCCTCCGTACAGGGAGCAGCATCATGAGCCAGCCCATCGACTCCGTCACCGCCGGCCACACCCCCGAAGACGCACCCGCCGGACCTGACACCTCGGCATGGTCCTTCGAGACCAAGCAGATCCATGCCGGAGCCGCGCCCGACCCGACGACCGGCGCCCGGGCGACACCGATCTACCAGACGACGTCGTTCGTGTTCCGGGACACCCAGCACGCGGCCGACCTGTTCTCGCTGGCCGAACCCGGCAACATCTACACCCGCATCCACAACCCCACCCAGGACGTCTTCGAGCAGCGGATCGCCGCGCTGGAGGGTGGTGTCGCGGCGGTCGCGCTGTCCTCCGGGCAGGCGGCGGAGACGCTGGCCATCCTGACGCTCGCGAGTGCGGGCGACCACATCGTCTCCAGTACCTCGCTGTACGGCGGTACGTACAACCTCTTCCGCCACACCCTCCCCAAGCTCGGCATCGACGTCTCCTTCGTCGACGACCCCGACGACGCCGAGGCGTGGCGGGCCGCGATCCGGCCGAACACCAAGGCCCTGTTCGCCGAGACGCTCGGCAACCCGCGCGGCAACGTGCTGGACGTACGGGCCGTCGCGGACGTCGCCCACGCCGCGGGCGTGCCGCTGATCGTGGACAACACGGTCCCGACTCCCTATCTGCTGCGGCCACTTGAGCACGGCGCGGACATCGTCCTGCACTCGGCCACCAAGTTCCTGGGCGGGCACGGCACCACCATCGCGGGTGTGGTCGTCGACGGCGGCACCTTCGACTTCGGCGCGCACGCGGACCGGTTCCCGGACTTCACCGAGCCGGATCCGAGCTACCACGGCCTGCGGTACTGGCCGGCTCTCGGCCCGGGCGCCTTCGCCGTCAAGCTTCGGGTGCAGTTGCTGCGCGATCTCGGCCCGGCGCTCTCCCCGCACTCCTCCTTCCTGTTGCTGCAGGGTGTGGAGACGCTGAGCCTGCGCATCGAGCGGCACTCGGCGAACGCCCAGGCACTCGCCGAGTGGCTGGAGGGGCGCGACGAGGTCGCCGCTGTCCACTACCCGGGACTCGCGTCCAGCAGGTGGTACGAGGCAGGGCAGAGGTATCTGCCGCGCGGTGCCGGCGCGGTGGTCTCCTTCGAGCTGCGGGACGGAGTGGAGGCGGGTAAACGGTTCGTGGACGCGGTCGAGTTGTTCAGCCACCTCGCCAACATCGGCGACGTACGGAGCCTGATCATCCATCCGGCGTCCACCACCCACAGCCAGCTCGACGACGAGCAGCTCGCGGCCACGGGCACCTCACCCGGTCTGGTGCGTCTGTCGGTCGGCATCGAGAACCTCGCCGATCTCAAGGCGGACTTGGAGGCAGGCTTCCGCGCGGCCAAGGAAGCATCCTGAACACCGTGGTGACGACCCCTCAGGAATCCCTCCCGCCGGGCACCGGTGCCTGGCGGGAGGGGGACCCGCCGGGGCGTCGCCAGTGGTACACCCGTGAGAAGCCCCTCGCGCTGGAGGCGGGCGCTGAACTGCCGGGTGTGCGGCTGGCGTTCGAGACGTGGGGACGGCTCGCGCCGGACGCCTCCAACGCCGTTCTCCTGCTGCACGCCCTCACCGGCGACAGTCACGTGGCGGGACCGGCCGGACCCGGGCACCCCGCTCCCGGCTGGTGGGACGGCCTCGTCGGACCGGGACGCGCCCTGGACCCTGACCACTGGTTCGTCGTGGCCCCGAACGTCCTCGGCGGCTGCCAGGGAAGCACCGGGCCGTCCTCGCTCACACCGGACGGACGCCGCTGGGGCGGTGATTTCCCCTTTCTGACACAGCGCGACCAGGTGGCGGCCGAGGCAGGCCTCGCCGACGCACTCGGCATCGACCGCTGGGCCCTGGTGGTCGGCGGTTCGATGGGTGGGATGCGGGCTCTCGAATGGGCCGTGTCGCATCCCGAGCGGACCGGTGCGCTCCTCGTCCTCGCCACGACCGCCGCGGCGAGCGCCGAGCAGATCGCCTGGGCCGACGTCCAACTGCGCGCCATCCGCTCCGACCCGCACTGGCGCGGAGGCCACTACCACGACAACGGCCCCGGCCCGGACACCGGACTCGGGCTGGCCCGGCGGATCGCCCACGTCACCTACCGCAGCGAGCCCGAACTCCGCGTCCGCTTCGGCCGTACGGCGCAGGGCACGGAGGATCCCTGGAACGGGGGCCGGTACCAGGTCGAGTCCTACCTCGGCCATCACGCGGCCAAGCTGGTGAGACGCTTCGACGCGGGCAGCTATGTCGTGCTGTCGGAGGCCATGAACAGCCACGACATCGGCCGGGGCCGCGGCGGCGTGCGCGCGGCCCTGCGCCGGGTGACCGCCCCCACCCTCGTGGCCGCGGTCGACTCGGACCGCCTCTACCCACCGGCGCAGCAGGCGGAGCTGGCGGCCGGTATCTCCACCGCGGACGATCTCCGGAGGATCGAATCCGCTCACGGTCACGACGGCTTCCTCATCGAGGTGGCGCAGGTGGCCGCGCTGGTGGGCGAACTCGTGTCACGAAGACCCGTAGAGCAAGAGAGGACATGACCGATGGGCGTATGAGGGTCGGCCGGGCCCCTCTTTCGGGACCAATGGCCCCTGCCGGATCGACTCCGCGGAAGCCTTCCATGGAATCAGCGGACGGCACTTCTCCGCCCTGGCGTCACCGCAGGCAGGCGCGGGCCGTGTCCACGCCCGCACAGGCCGAGGGGGCGGAACGAGGAGTCGCGCGGAAGGAAAGCACCGTGAACGCAGAACCTCTTGATGCGAACACCGTCAAGGCACTCGTAGCGGAGGCCACCGCCGCGCCCTCGCTGCACAACGCGCAGCCCTGGGCGTTCCGATTGCTGCGGGACACGGGCGTCCTGCGACTGTACGCCGACCTGGAGCGCGCGCTCCCGCACACCGATCCGGAGAACCGAGGCCTGCACATGGGGTGCGGTGCCGCGTTGCTCAACCTGCGCGTGGCCGCCGCGGCGCGCGGGCCGGCTCCGGACGTCCGGATGCTGCCCGATCCCGCCGACGCCAGGCTCCTCGCCGAAGTGCACCTGTTCGGCACGGGACCGCCCGACGGCGAACTCGGCCGGCTGGCCCCTGCGATCCGGCGCCGTCACTCCAGCCGCTTCCCCTTCCGCGACGAGGAGATCCCGGAAGCCACGAGAGAACGGCTGTCCGAGGCGGCCGTTCTCGAAGGCGCGGAACTGTTCTTCCCCGATCCCTGGCATGTGCGGTCGATCCTCGAGCTGGTCCAGGACGCCGAGGCCACTGAGGCACTCACCCCCGGAGTGCACGAGGAAACGGTTCGATGGACGCGTCCGGAGCCGGCGGCTGCCGCCGGGGCGTCGGACGGCATCCCCGGCGGGGCCTTCGGTCCGCTGCAGCGCGGTACGTCGGTCCCCGTACGTGACTTCGCGCTCGGCCGTCCGGTGCCCGGGCGCGGCTGGGCGGTCTTCGAGAAGAACCCGAACATCGCTCTGCTCGGGACGGCCGGTGACAGGCCCCGGGACTGGCTGTGTGCCGGTCAGGCCCTGGAGCAGGTTCTGCTCCAGGCCACCGCGGACGGACTGGTCGCCTCCATCACCTCCCAGCCGACGGAGTGGCCGGACATCCGGTGGGCCGTCCGCGACCCCGTCTCGGCCATGGCGAACGTCCAGATGGTGATCCGGCTCGGCTACGGTCCGGAGGGCGTGGCAAGCCCACGACGGCCGGTGACCGACGTGCTCGACGTCCTCTGACGCACCCGTTGACGTCCTCCGACGTACCCGTTGGAGTCACATGACGTACTCACTGGACTCACAGCGGGTGAGCGGGCAGGGACGGCCCCGAGGGACTCTCCTCCGCTGGAGCGCCGTCGGCCCTCGCCGTACATCCGCCCGCCCCGGTCCTGTGCCACGGTGGTAGTAGCACGCTCACCCAGGTGGGCCGACCGGCCCTGTGAAGGGGCCCGACAGCACCTGCCTCTCCGTCCGAGCCGGTCGGAGGCTGGATACATGCTCCAGCCCGTAACCCGACAGAGGAGACCGGCGACATGGTCCGCTACGTGTACGACTTCGCGGAGGGCGGCCGCGACCAGGCCGACCTGCTGGGCGGCAAGGGAGCCAACCTCGCCGAGATGACCCGGCTGGGGCTACCTGTCCCGCCGGGCTTCACCGTGACCACGGACGCCTGCCGGGCCTTCCTCACCACCGGCAGCGAGCCCTCCGGCCTGATCCGGGAGATCTCCGACCGGCTCACGGTCCTGGAGGAGGCGGCGGGACGTCGGCTGGGGCAGCCGGACGATCCTCTGCTGCTGTCGGTGCGCTCCGGGGCGCGCTTCTCCATGCCCGGCATGATGGAGACGATCCTCGACATCGGCCTCCATCACGAGTCCGTCCTCGGTCTGGCGAAGGTCTCCGGCAACGAGCGCTTCGCCTGGGACTCCTATCGCCGCCTCGTGCAGATGTTCGGCAGCACGGTCATGGGCGTCGACAGCGCTCTCTTCGAAGGCGTCCTGGACGAGCTGAAGCAGGACCGGGGCGCGGCGAGCGACCTCGACCTGACGGCGGCGGACCTGGCCGGGCTCGTCGAGTCGTACCTGAGCCTCGTGCGCCAGGAGACCGGTGAGTACTTCCCGCAGTCACCCGCCGAACAGCTCCGCCAGGCGGTGCTCGCCGTGTTCGCGTCCTGGAACGGCGAGCGCGCCCGGATCTACCGCCGCCGTGAGCACATCCCCGACGACCTGGGAACAGCGGTCAACGTGCAGACCATGGTCTTCGGCAATCTCGGCGCCGACTCCGGCAGCGGCGTCGCCTTCACCCGGGACCCCGCCACGGGACGGCCCGGCCTGTACGGCGACTACCTCGCGAACGCCCAGGGCGAGGACGTCGTGGCGGGCATCCGCAACACCGTCCCGCTGACGGCTCTCGCGGAGCTGGATCCGCTGTCGTACGAACAACTCCGCTCCCACATGCGGACGTTGGAGTCGCACTACCGGGATCTGTGCGACATCGAGTTCACCATCGAGCGCGGCCGGCTGTGGATGCTGCAGACCCGGGTCGGCAAGCGCACCGCGGAGGCCGCGTTCGCCATCGCCACGGAACTGGCCGAGGAGGGCCTGATCACCCCGGACGAGGGGCTGGCCAGGGTCAGCGGGGAAGGTCTCGCCCGGCTGATGTTCCCCCGGTTCGACACCTCGGCCGTCGGCGAGGCCCTGGCCCACGGTCTGCCGGCCTCCCCGGGCGCGGCCGTGGGCGCCGCCGTGTTCGACTCCGCGGAAGCCGTACGGCGGTCCGCGGCCGGCGAGAAGGTCGTCCTGGTCCGTCAGGAGACGACCCCGGACGATCTGCCCGGCATGATCGCCGCGCAGGCGGTGCTGACCAGCCGCGGCGGCAAGACCAGCCACGCGGCCGTCGTCGCCCGCGGCATGGGCACCGTATGCGTGTGCGGCGCCGAGGAGATCACCGTGGACACCACGGCGCGCCGGTTCACGGTGAGGGACGCCGTCGTCGAGGAGGGCACGGTCGTCTCCGTCGACGGTTCGGAAGGTGCCGTCTACCTGGGCGCCGCCCCGCTGGTCGACTCCGCGGTGATGCGGTACTTCGAGACGGGTGAGCGGTCCGACGGGCTGGTCGGGGCCGTCGCCGACGCCATGGAGCGGGCGGACGGCCTGCGGCGCCTCGAGGTCCGGGCGAACGCCGACACTCCCGAGGACGCGGCCCGCGCCCGCCGGTTCGGCGCCCAGGGCATCGGCCTGTGCCGCACCGAGCACATGTTCCTCGGCGAGCGGCGCAAGCTGGTCGAGGCGATGATCCTGGCCCGCGACGAGCGCGAGCGCGAAAGGGCTCTGGCCGCGCTGCTGCCCCTCCAGCGGCAGGACTTCATCGGCATCCTGGAGGCGATGGACGATCTGCCGGTCACCATCCGGCTCATCGACCCGCCTCTGCACGAGTTCCTGCCGGACCACACCGGACTCGCGGTGCGCATCGCCGCCACCGAGGCCCGGGGCGAGCGCCCGGACCCGCACGACACCGATCTGCTCGACGCGGTGAACCGTATGCACGAGGAGAACCCGATGCTCGGGCTGCGCGGCGTGCGGCTGGGACTGGTCGTCCCGGGGCTGGTCGCCATGCAGGTCCGCGCGATCGCCGAGGCGGTCGTGGAGCGTACACGGGCCGGAGGGCAGCCCAGGGCGGAGATCATGGTGCCGCTGGTGGGCGCCGTCGAGGAACTGCGCATCGAGCGCGCCGAAGTGGAGCGCGTGCTGGCCGAGGTCTCCGAGGAGTCCGGCATCCCCGTGCGGCTCCCGGTAGGCACCATGATCGAGCTCCCGCGTGCCGCGCTCACGGCCGGCCGCATCGCCGAGGAGGCGGAGTTCTTCTCCTTCGGCACCAACGACCTCACCCAGACGACCTGGGGCTTCTCGCGCGACGACGTCGAGGCGGCGTTCTTCTCGGCCTACCTCGACAAGGGCATCTTCGCCGCCTCGCCGTTCGAGACCCTCGACCGTGACGGCGTGGGGCGACTGGTCCGCATCGCGGTGGACGAGGGCCGCGCCGCACGCCCCGAGCTGAAGATCGGCGTCTGCGGCGAGCACGGCGGGGACCCCGAGTCCGTGCACTTCTTCCACACGGCGGGGCTGGACTACGTGTCGTGTTCGCCGTTCCGTGTCCCCGTCGCGCGCCTGGAGGCCGGACGTGCGGCGCTCTCTTCGACGCGGACGAGCACTTCGACACGGCCGAGCGACAGCAAGTGAAGCAGGTGGGTTCCGCCACAACCTGCTCAGGCGGCACGGCCCGCTCAGGCCGCGGGAACCGCGAGGTCCTCGTGCGACGGGGCGCCGAGCACCACCTTGAGGGCGCCGGTGTCGACGGCGCGGGTGAAGACGTCGTAGGCCTTCTCCATGTCCTCCAACGGGAAGGTGTGGGTGACCAGTTCCGCGGTGGGCAGGCGGCGTGCGGCGGCCATGCGGAGCAGGGTGGGGGTGGAGCGGGTGTCCACCAGGCCGGTCGTGATGGTCACGTTCTTGATCCACAAGTCTTCCAGGTGGAGCGTCGCGGGCTTGCCGTGGACGCCGATGTTGGCCACATGGCCGCCGGGCCGCACCATGCGGGTGCACAGCTCGAAGCTCTCCGG
>NZ_JBSFZS010000107.1:0-27052 GCF_053600395.1 Streptomyces sp. NPDC005070
CCCTTTTCCCCACCACCCCCTCTCGCCCTCTCTTTGGGGTGGCACTGCCCCCGGCGGGGGGGGGCGGGGGGGGGGTGTCCCGTCGGCCCGTCGCTTCGAGCAAGCCCTCGGTCAGGCGTCGACCTTCTCCATGACCTCGTCGCTGACGTCGAAGTTGGCGAAGACGTTCTGCACGTCGTCGCTGTCCTCCAGCGCGTCGATCAGCTTGAAGATCTTCCGGGCGCCCTCTTCGTCGAGCTCGACCTGCATGGTCGGGACGAAGTTGGCGTCGGCGGAGTCGTAGTCGATGCCGGCTCCCTGGAGCGCGGTGCGCACCGCGACCAGGTCGGTGGCCTCGGAGAGGACCTCGAAGCTCTCGCCGAGGTCGTTGACCTCCTCGGCGCCCGCGTCGAGCACGGCACCGAGGACGTCGTCCTCGGACAGCTCGCCCTTGGGGACGAGGATGACGCCCTTGCGGTTGAAGAGGTACGACACGGAGCCCGGGTCGGCCATGCTGCCGCCGTTGCGGGTCATGGCGACGCGCACGTCGGAGGCGGCGCGGTTGCGGTTGTCGGTGAGGCACTCGATGAGCACCGCGACACCGTTCGGGCCGTAACCCTCGTACATGATCGTCTCGTAGTCGGCGCCACCGGCTTCGAGACCGGCGCCGCGCTTGACCGCGGAGTCGATGTTCTTGTTCGGGACCGAGCTCTTCTTCGCCTTCTGGATGGCGTCGAACAGTGTCGGGTTGCCGGACACGTCGGCGCCACCGGTGCGGGCGGCGACCTCGATGTTCTTGATCATCTTCGCGAAGAGCTTGCCGCGCTTGGCGTCGATCACGGCCTTCTTGTGCTTCGTCGTAGCCCATTTAGAGTGGCCGGACATCTGCCTGTCTCCTTCGCGTAACCCAACCTGGACGACCCCCCCCTGGCTCGCGGAGCCTGAGGGGACCTCCAGATCCTACTAGGACGCCACTGTCCGGTTCGCCCGGACCATGTCGACGAACAGGCCGTGCACACGATGGTCGCCGGTCAGCTCCGGGTGGAACGACGTGGCGAGCACGTTCCCCTGGCGTACCGCGACGATGTGGCCGCCGTGCTCGGCGAGCACCTCGGCCTCGGCGCCCACGGACTCGACCCAGGGGGCGCGGATGAAGACGCCCTCTACAGGATCGCCCTCGACGCCCTCGACGTCGACCGCCGCCTCGAAGGACTCGTTCTGCCGTCCGAAGGCGTTGCGGCGCACGATCATGTCGATGCCGCCGATGGTCTCCTGGCCCGAGCGCGGGTCGAGGATCTTGTCGGCGAGCATGATCATGCCGGCGCAGGTGCCGTAGACGGGCAGGCCGTCGCGGACCCGCGCGCGCAGCGGCTCCATCACTCCGAAGAGGACCGCCAGCTTGGAGATGGTGGTGGACTCGCCGCCGGGTATGACCAGACCGTCGATCTCGGCGAGCTCCTCGGGGCGCCGCACCGGCCTGGCCACGGCGTCCGCCGAGGCCAGGGCGATGAGGTGTTCCCGTACGTCGCCCTGGAGAGCCAGGACGCCAATGACAGGGGTGCTCATGTGACTACCAGCCGCGGTTGGCGTAGCGCTCGGTCTCGGGGAGGGTGTCGCAGTTGATGCCGACCATGGCCTCGCCGAGGTTGCGGGACGCGTCCGCGATGATCTTCGGGTCGTCGTAGAAGGTGGTGGCCTTCACGATGGCGGCGGCACGCTTGGCCGGGTCGCCGGACTTGAAGATGCCGGAGCCGACGAAGACGCCCTCGGCGCCGAGCTGGCGCATGAGCGCGGCGTCGGCGGGGGTGGCGACACCACCGGCGGAGAACAGCACGACCGGCAGCTTGCCGAGCTCGGCGACCTCCTTGACGAGCTCGTACGGGGCGCGCAGGTCCTTGGCGGCGGCGTACAGCTCGTTGTTGTCGAAGCCGCGCAGGCGGGCGATCTCGTTCTTGATCTGGCGCAGGTGGCGGACGGCCTCGACGACGTTGCCGGTGCCGGCCTCGCCCTTGGAGCGGATCATGGCCGCGCCCTCGGCGATACGGCGCAGGGCCTCGCCCAGGTTGGTGGCGCCGCAGACGAAGGGGGTGGTGAACGCGAACTTGTCGGAGTGGTTGACCTCGTCGGCCGGGGTGAGGACCTCGGACTCGTCGATGTAGTCGACGCCGAGGGACTGCAGGACCTGGGCCTCGACGAAGTGACCGATGCGGGACTTGGCCATCACGGGGATGGAGACCGCCTCGATGATCTCCTCGATCATGTTCGGGTCCGACATCCGGGCGACTCCGCCGTCCTTGCGGATGTCGGCGGGGACCCGCTCCAGGGCCATGACGGCCACGGCGCCGGCGTCCTCGGCGATCTTCGCCTGCTCGGCGTTGACCACGTCCATGATCACGCCGCCCTTGAGCTGCTCGGCCATGCCGCGCTTGACGCGGGCGGTGCCGATCGCGGTGTTCTCGGCGGAGTTGGGGAGGGTGCTGGACACGGGTGACCTCACTCGGGGAAAGGGGATTTCTGCAGCTCCGAGGAAACGCGAGGTGACCAGTCCACTGCAAGGGCCAATGAGGAGGCGGTGGATCGTTTTCCTTGCCGCCCTCCCGTGTCCATCAGCTCGTCGGGCGGTCCGCCAGGGCCGTCGGGGGCTCGTCGTCCATCTCGAAGGCCATGGGGAACGGGGCGTGGCCCGCGAGGCGGAACCAGCGGACCTTGCGGTGGCGGCGCAGGGCGCGGGCGGCGCGTACGGCGTCGTTGTGGAAGCGCCGCGCCATCGGCACCCGGCGCACGGCCTGGGCCAGCTCGCCGGCCGCCTCCTCGCCTCCGGGCACCTCGCGCACGGCCTCGACCTGCTGGGTCTCCCCGAAGACCGCCCGCAGTGCCTGGCTCAGCTCGCTCTCGGCCACCTCGCGCTGTTCCTCCTCGGCCTGCCGGGCCGCGTGCGCCGCCTCGTAGAGCACGATCGAGGCGGCCGGGTCGAGCACCCCGGAGGTGGCGAGCTCCTGCGCCACGGAGGCCCGGCGCAGCAACTGCGCGTCGAGGGCGGCGCGGGCGGCGTCGATACGGGCGTGCAGCCGGTCGAGACGCCCGGCGGTCCAGCTCAGATAGAGGCCGATCGCGACGAGGCCGACGAGGATCCAGATGAGGGTTGCGGTCACGGGCGGCAAGGCTACCCGTGCCGATCACCACCCCACCGGGGCCCGCGCACAAGGCGAGCCGGTCCCGGGGCCGCGCACGCGTCGGGCGGCCCCGGGGGGTGTCAGTCGCGGGCCATGCCGAAGCGGGCCCGGAGGCCTGTGCGTTCGTCCGTGGCCACCGCGGCGGCGCCGTCCGTCACCGTCTCGTACACGGCCAGGATGTCCGCTCCGACCGTGGACCAGTCGAAGCGCCGTACGTGCTCGCTCCCCCGCTCGCGCAGGACGGCACGGCGGTCCGGGTCGGCGAGCAGCCGCAGCGCGGCGGCCGCCAGGTCGTCCGCGTCCTCGTTGGCGAACAGCTCGCCCGCCGAGCCCTGGTCGAGGACCTGGGCGAACGCGTCGAGATCCGCGGCGAGCACGGGCGCCCCGGCGGACATCGCCTCGACCAGGATGATCCCGAAGCTCTCGCCGCCGGTGTTGGGCGCGACGTACAGGTCGACGCTGCGCAGGAGACGGGCCTTGTCCTCGTCGCTGACCATGCCGAGGAACTCGACGCGCGAGCGCATCTCGGCGGGCAGCGACTCCACGGCCTCCTTCTCGTCGCCGCGCCCGGCGATCAGCAGCCGCGTCTGGGGACGCTCGGCCAGGATCGCGGGCAGCGCCTTCATGAGC
Source organism: Streptomyces sp. NPDC005070 (assembly GCF_053600395.1). Lineage (NCBI taxonomy): Bacteria > Bacillati > Actinomycetota > Actinomycetes > Kitasatosporales > Streptomycetaceae > Streptomyces > Streptomyces sp. NPDC005070. The sequence continues at coordinate 3,783 of NZ_JBSFZS010000107.1, forward strand.
ACCGGCAGGCCCTTGCGGGGCTCGTCGATACGGCCGATGAAGCCGATGGTGTCGCCCTGCCACTCGGGCTTGGGCTTGGCGCGGGCGAAGAAGTCGACGTCGACGCCGTTCGGGATGACGACGGCGTCACCGCCCAGGTGCTCGACCAGGGTGCGCCGGGCGTACTCGCTCACCGCGATCCGCGCGCTGATCTTCTCCAGGGCGGCCTGGAGGATCGAGTACGCGGCGACCATCGCCCTGGAGCGCGGGTTCGAGGTGTGGAAGGTCGCGACGATCGGCCCCTGGGCCGCCCAGCACGTGAGCAGGCCGAGCGACGGCGAGGACGGCTCGTGGATGTGGACCACGTCGAAGGTGCCGTCGTGCAGCCAGCGCCGTACCCGGGCCGCCGACAGGAAGCCGAAGTTCAGCCGCGCCACCGAGCCGTTGTACGGGACCGGGACCGCGCGGCCCGCCGAGACGACGTACGGGGGCAGGGGTGTGTCGTCGTCCGCGGGGGCGAGGACGGAGACCTCGTGCCCCAGTCCGATGAGGTGCTCGGCCAGGTCGCGGATGTGGAACTGGACGCCGCCCGGGACGTCCCAGGAGTACGGGCAGACGATGCCGATCCTCACGAAGCCCTCTTCTCGGGATCCTGCGCGTCGGACCCCTCTTGGGGAGCCTTCCCGGCGTCGAGGTCCTTGAGCCACAGCCGCTGCAACATGTGCCAGTCCTCCGGGTGCTCGGCGATGCCGTCGGCGAAGGCGTCGGCCAGCGCCTGTGTCATGACGGACGTCTTCTCGGCCCGGTTGCCCGACTCGGGGACCTCGACGGGCGGATGTACCTGGCCGCGCATCACGGGAGAGTCGTCGTACCAGAGCGTGACCGGCAGGAGGAGGGCGCCGGTCTGCTGGGCGAGCAGGGCCGGTCCCGCGGGCATCCGGGTCGTCTCGCCGAAGAACTCCACCTCGACGCCCGAGGCGGACAGGTCCCGTTCGGCGACCAGGCAGATCAGCCCGCCGTCGCGCAGGCGCCGGGCCAGCGTGCCGAACGCGGCACCCCCGCTGTGCGGCAGGACCTCCATGCCGAGGCCCTCGCGATAGGCGACGAAACGGTCGTACAGCGATTCGGGCTTGAGGCGCTCGGCGACGGTCGTGAACGGCGTCTTGAGCCCGGTGGTGACCCAGGCGCCCGCGAGATCCCAGTTCGCCATGTGCGGAAGGGCCAGGATGACGCCGCGGTCGGAGGCGATCCCGTCGGTCAGGTGGTGCACATCCTTGACCTCGAACCCGTTCGTCACCCGCTCCTCGCTCCACGCGGGAAGCCGGAACGACTCCATCCAGTAGCGCAGGTACGAGCGCATGCCGGCCCGGGAGAGCTCCGCGAGCCGCTGCGGTGTCGCGTCCGGCACCACGCGCGCGTAGTTGCTCTCCAGGCGCTGGACCCCCTTGCCGCGCCGCTTCCACGCGATGTCGGCGATCGTGCGGCCGAGACCCACGGCGACCGGCTCGGGAAGCTTCTTGACGACGCCCCAGCCCAAGGCGTAGGCGCCGTCGGCCAGCCTGTCGCGCAGGCTCGTCACGAGGTGGCCTCACTGTTGTGGGCGGCGACCTCGGCGTCCGCCTCGGCGGCCTCCCGGCGCACGGTGACGACACGCTGGATCAGCGTGACGAGGCTGCCGACGGCGACGATCCACAGCGCGATGGGCAGCAGCACCTGGATGCCGGGCACTCCGAACGTGTGCAGACCCGCCAGACCGGCGGCGACCAGCGAGATCACCAGTCGCTCCGCGCGCTCGACGAGACCGTTGACCGCGACCGGCAGACCGATCGACTCGCCGCGCGCCTTGGTGTACGACACCACCTGGCCACTGGCGAGACAGAAGATCGACACGGCGCACAGGACGTTGTCGTCGCCGTTGCCCGCGTACCAGAGCGCGAAGCCGCCGAAGATCGCGCCGTCGGCGACCCGGTCGAGTGTGGAGTCCAGGAAGGCGCCCCAGCGGCTGGAGCGGCCGAGCTGGCGCGCCATGTTCCCGTCGACGAGGTCGGAGAACACGAACAGCGTGATGACGATCGTTCCCCAGAAGAACTCTCCCCGGGGGAAGAAGACCAGCGCGCCCGCCATGACTCCGGCCGTGCCCAGGAGGGTGACCGTGTCGGGGCTCACCCCCCGGCGGACGAGAAACGCGGCGAACGGTGTGAGGACACGCGTGAAGAATGCACGCGCGTACTTGTTCAGCATGGCCTTCCCGAGGTTCGGTGTCGCCGGACGTCCCCTGCTGGCCGTCGGCTGGCCCATCGTAGCCACGCGTGCGCTTGTGCGATGGCCGGGCACCCGCCCCCCCCGTGTCACGACCCGATGCCGCCGGTGTCACGGCGCGATCGCGTCCCTTGTATGGACGCACAGTGACGCGAGTGCAAAGCTCGAAGGACCGCGGGCGTCACCGGAGCCGCCGCGCGCGGCCCCGGCATGTCCCGCGCCCACAGAGACCTCACCGTGCACGGGAGGCAAGGCCATGGGCGACAAGGCGAACACACACCCCGGAGCCGCCGGCAGGGCTACGGCGGCCGACCACCCCGCGTCCGTAAGGAATGTGGTGCTGGTCGGCCACAGCGGATCGGGCAAGACGACATTGGTGGAGGCTCTCGCGCTGACGGCGGGAGCGGTGAACCGGGCGGGCCGCGTGGAGGACGGCGGCACCGTCTCGGACTACGACGAGATCGAGCACCGGCAGCAGCGTTCGGTGCAGCTCTCCCTGGTGCCCGTCGACTGGGACGGGTACAAGATCAACATTCTCGACACCCCCGGATACGCCGACTTCGTCGGCGAACTGAGGGCCGGTCTGCGCGCGGCGGACGCGGCCCTCTTCGTCGTCTCGGCCTCGGACGGGGTGGACGGCTCGACCCGGATGCTGTGGGAGGAGTGCGCGGCCGTGGGGATGCCGCGGGCCATCGTGGTCACCCATCTCGAATCGGCCAGGTCGGACTTCGAGGAGATGACCGCGATCTGCGCGCAGGCGTTCGGCGGGGACGACCCCGACGCCGTACTGCCGCTCTACCTCCCGCTGCACGGCGCCGCCGGGCCGGACGGGCACGCGCCCGTCACCGGCCTGATCGGTCTGCTCACCCAGCAGTTGTTCGACTACTCCTCCGGGGAGCGCAAGGAAGCGGACCCGGGACCCGAGCAGCAGCCGCTCATCGAGACGGCCCGCAACCGGCTGATCGAGGGGATCATCGCCGAGAGCGAGGACGAGACGCTCATGGACCGCTACCTCGGCGGCGAGCGGATCGACCTCAAGACACTCGTGCAGGACCTGGAACGGGCCGTGGCCCGCGGGAGCTTCTTCCCCGTCCTGGCCGCCGCGCCCGCCGCCGAAGGAGCCCGGCAGGGGCTCGGCACGGTCGAGCTCCTCGAACTGATCACGGGAGGCTTCCCGACCCCGCTGGAGCGCCCGGCGCCTGCCGTGACCACACCGGACGGCGCACTCCGTGAGGTGAAGGCCTGCGACCCGGACGGTCCCCTGGTCGCGGAGGTCGTGAAGACCGCGTCCGACCCGTACGTCGGCCGGGTCTCCCTGGTCCGCGTCTTCTCCGGAACCCTTCGCCCCGACGCGACGGTGCACGTCTCCGGGCACGGGCTCACCGACCGCGGGCACGAGGACCACGACGTCGACGAGCGCGTCGGCTCCCTGTCCGCGCCGTTCGGCAAACAGCAGCGCGCTCTCACCCACTGCATCGCGGGCGACCTCGCCAGTGTGGCGAAGCTGAGCCGCGCCGAGACCGGGGACACGCTCTCGGCCAAGGACGACCCGCTGCTGATGGAGCCGTGGCAGATGCCCGACCCGCTGCTGCCGCTCGCCATCGAGGCGCACAGCAAGGCGGACGAGGACAAGCTCTCCCAGGGGCTCGGACGGCTCGTGGCCGAGGACCCCACGATGCGCCTGGAGCAGAACCAGAACACCCATCAGGTCGTCCTGTGGTGCCTGGGCGAGGCGCACGCGGACGTCGCCCTGGAACGGCTGCGCAACCGCTACGGCGTGCGGGTCGACGTGGTGCCGCACAAGGTGTCCCTGCGCGAGACGTTCGCCGGCCCGTCCGCCGGGCGCGGCCGCCATGTCAAACAGTCCGGCGGGCACGGCCAGTTCGCGATCTGCGAGATCGAGGTCGAACCGCTGCCGAACGGCTCGGGCATCGAGTTCGTGGACAAGGTCGTCGGAGGAGCCGTGCCCCGGCAGTTCATCCCCTCCGTCGAGAAGGGGGTGCGCGCCCAGGCGGCCAAGGGCGTGGTCGCCGGCTATCCGCTCATCGACGTACGCGTCACGCTGAAGGACGGCAAGGCGCACTCGGTGGACTCCTCCGACGCCGCGTTCCAGACGGCGGGCGCGCTCGCGCTGCGCGAGGCGGCCCGTGACGCCACGATCCATCTCCTGGAGCCGGTGGCGGAGGTGACCGTCCTGGTCGGCGACGACTACGTGGGCCCGGTGATGAGCGACCTGTCGGGACGGCGCGGCCGGGTGGTCGGCACCGAGCAGGCGGCCGGCGGGCGCACGCTGGTACGCGCCGAGGTGCCCGAGATCGAGATCGGACGGTACGCCGTCGATCTGCGGTCCGTCTCGCACGGCACCGCGCGCTTCGACCGGTCCTACGCACGGCACGAGCCGATGCCGCAGCACATCGCCGAGCGGCTCCGCGAACAGGAAGCGGGTACCTGAGAGCCGGGGTACCACGGGGCACTCCGGCGGGGGGTCTCATCCGTCGGTGGGCGGCTTCGGCCGTCCACCGACGAATGTCGGCCGCGGCCGATACTCTGAGAACCGATCAAGACGAAGACCTGATCAACAGGTGTGCGGGACACCGAAGTCGGGAAGGCCGCAGGAGCGGGTGCGGCGGCGATGGGGGCGGAAGTGGCGTTCGACGGTTTCGATTTCACTCCCGGGGCGCAGGTGCCGCTCACGGGCTCCGCGGGGCAGACGGCGGCGACGTTCGCCCTGGCCTCGGCCGCGTACCGCGACAGTCCGATGGAGGAGATCCTCAAGGCCGACAACGAATGGCACCAGTCCACGGTCAAGGCCGGTCGGATCAAGCTGTTCGCGCCGAATCTCGGCGAGGCCTTCGCGGGTGCCGTCACGGCCCGCATGCTGGGCAAGGGCCGCGCTCCGCTCATCCAGTCCTTCGGCACCGAACCGCAGGTCGTCGTGGAGCACTGCCTCGCGGCCACCAACATCCGCCGGGAACGCGACAATTGGCTCTCCGCCGTCATGGTGCTCTGCGGACTGCTGTTCCTGCCGGGCCTGCTGGTGTGGCTGATGACCTTTCAGATCCGTACGCAGATCGCCAAGCGCACGGACAAGCGGGGCTCCGCTCTCGGCACCACGCTCCTGCTCGCGGTCGGCGCCCTGGCCGTCCTCTTCCTCGTCCGTATGCCGTTCACCGGCTTCTGGGCCTGGTACGCGCGCGCCGCGGTGGTCCTCCCGGTCGTCGGCTGGTTGTGGGCGAAGCAGATCTGCGAGCGCACCGCGAAGGATCTGCGGGCGCGCTGGGACAGCCTGCTGTCGGGCGGTGGCATCGGTGCCAAGATTCCCGAGGCGGTCCCCGGCAGCCCCGGTGAGACGGCCGCGGAGCAGCTCCGCCAGTCGCTGGCTCGGCTCTCCGCGGAGCAGCAGTCCAACTCGGTCTTCTACGCGGGCCCCAAGGGCATACTCGGCATGGGCACGCGCTGGGGGAGCTGGCAGCTCGCCGAGGACCTGGTGGCGCTGGACGAGAAGAAGGAGATCCATCCGTTCCGGAGCTGGGACGTCATCCGCAACGTCCACGACCAGTTGCGCATGCTGGAGCGCGGTCCGCTCAACACCGGTGGTTTTCCCGCGCCTTCGATAAAGCACTGGATCGTCACCCCGATCGGCGAGGGCGCGAAGGCGGTGTCCCGGCCGGGCGGCACGGACGTGGACGCCTACACGATCAAGACGCACGCCGTGCAGGACATCTGCAACAAGCAGCAGTTCGGCAGCGGCGACCGGCACTACCTCGGGGTCCAGTGGACGCTCTGGGACGGCCAGTTGATCATCACCATGATGATCACGGTGACCGTGCTGCACCAGACGCTGCGCATCGAGGTGACCGGGCATGCGCTCGGCCCCGTGAACCCGCTGTTCACCAGCAAGCCGGAGGCTCCCACCAAGGAGGTCGCGAAGACCGTCAAGTTCTGGGAGACCCGCAAGGTGAGCCTGCCGCTGGTCACCGCGGACGAGGTCGTGCGGCTCGCGGCGCGTGCGCCGCTCACCTGGTATCCGCCGCTGCTGAACTGGATCGGCGGGAGTCTGGCGCTGCCCGAGCCCTTCGGGCTGCGGCACGCCTGGGCCGATCAGCCGTGGCGGCACCGTTTCATGGCGGACGACGCGCTGCGGGCGGCGACGCCGGTGCTGCGCGTGGTGCACTCGGCGGCGATCAAGGTCCTCGCGGAGAACGGCGTCGACACGGAGAAGTTCGGCAGCCGCTCGTCGTTCCTCAGCACGGCGGTGCAGGATCCCTCGCCGCGCAAGGCCGACCTGTACGACGCGTAGCCGCGGGCCGGGCACGGGGCCGCGCGCCGGGCGCGTCCCGGCGTGGCCTCACGCGGTGCGAGCCCAGGCAAGCCGCGAGCCCGGACGCGGTGACGGACGGGGCGCCCGACGGGTGGGCGCCCCGGACCGGGCTACGCGGTGGGCCAGGCCTCCGCCAGCATCTTGCGGGTGTCCGCGAGAAGCTGCGGCAGCACCTTGGTGTGGCCGACGACGGGCATGAAATTGGTGTCGCCGCCCCAGCGGGGCACGATGTGCTGGTGCAGATGGGCGGCGATGCCGGCGCCCGCGACGGTCCCCTGGTTCATGCCGATGTTGAATCCGTGCGCGCCGGAGGCGGTACGCAGGGCGGTCATGGCCTGCTTGGTCAGCTCACCGAGTTCGGCGGTCTCCGGCCCCGTGAGGTCCGTGTAGTCGGCGACGTGCCGGTAGGGCACGACCATCAGGTGCCCGCCGTTGTACGGGTACAGGTTGAGCACCGCGTACACGTGCTCCCCGCGCCTCACGATCAGCCCGTCCTCGTCGGACTTGGCCGGTATCGAGCAGAACGGACACCCGTCGTCGGCCCCCGGGCCGGTGGGCTTGTTCTCGCCCTGGATGTAGGCCATCCGGTGGGGCGTCCAAAGGCGCTGGAACGCGTCCTGCGTTCCCACTCCGATCTGCTGCTCCGGCTCACTCGTCATGTGTTGCAGCATATTGCTTCGCCCGTTCGCGGCGTGTCGGCGGGTGCCGGGCAAAGGAGCCTGCGGCCAAGCTGTGGCCATGGACGACGACAGCCCGCTGACCCGCTGGGAGCGCCGCACGGAGGTACCGCTGGCGATCGGGTCACTGCTGTTCCTCGCCGGGTACGCGGTGCACGTCCTGGCACACGATCTGCCCGAGGACGCACGCGAGGCCTGTTTCTCGTTGATCATGGCCATCTGGGCGGTGTTCCTCTTCGACTACCTGGTGCGCTGGCGGCTGAGCGGGCAAGGGCGGCGGTTCGTCCGGCGTCATGTGCTGGACACCGTGGTGCTCGTCCTGCCGCTGCTGCGGCCGCTGCGGGTCGTCAAGCTCTACGACTCCGTGCTGCGGCGCCGCGGGGAGCCCCGCCTCCCGCTGTACTCACGGGTGATCTTCTACGCGAGCCTCTCGGTCCTGCTGCTCGGCTTCTCGGGTGCCCTCGCCGTCTACCAGGCCGAGTACAGGGCGCCGAACGCGACGATCGTCACCTTCGGCGACTCGGTGTGGTGGGCCGCCTCCACGCTCGCGACGGTCGGGTACGGGGATGTGACGCCGGTGACGCCGCGAGGGCGGACGATCGCGGTCGCCATGATGGTGTGCGGTCTCGGGCTGCTCGGCGCGGTGACGGGGTCGTTCTCCTCGTGGCTGTTGCAGCGGTTCTCGCGCGAGGGCGACGAGAAGCCCCCGGGAAGCTAGCTTCCCGGGGGCTGGGGTCTCGGCCGAGCCGTGCCGGCCGGATCAGATCTGGGCGCGCTCCTCGACGACCTTCGCGATCTTGGCGATGGCCTCGGCGAGGGGGATGCCGTTCTCCTGGGAGCCGTCGCGGTAGCGGAAGGAGACGGCGCCGGCGGCCATGTCCTCGTCGCCCGCGATGACCATGAAGGGCACCTTCTGCTTCTGCGCGTTGCGGATCTTCTTCTGCATCCGGTCCGAGGACGCGTCGACCTCGACGCGCAGGCCCTGCTTCTTGGCCTCGGCGGCGAACTTCTGGAGGTACTCCACGTGCGCGTCGCCGATCGGGATGCCGATCGCCTGGACGGGCGCCAGCCACGCCGGGAACGCGCCCGCGTAGTGCTCCAGGAGCACGGCGAAGAAGCGCTCGATGGAGCCGAAGAGCGCACGGTGGATCATGACCGGGCGCTGCTTGGAGCCGTCGGGGCCGGTGTACTCCAGGTCGAAGCGCTCGGGCAGGTTGAAGTCGAGCTGTACGGTCGACATCTGCCAGGTGCGGCCGATGGCGTCCTTGGCCTGCACGGAGATCTTCGGGCCGTAGAAGGCGGCGCCGCCCGGGTCCGGGACCAGCGGGAGGCCCTGCTTCTCGGCGACCTGGCGCAGCGTCTCGGTGGCCTCTTCCCAGATCTCGTCCGAGCCGACGAACTTCTCCGGGTCCTTGGTGGACAGCTCCAGGTAGAAGTCGGTGAGACCGTAGTCGCGCAGGAGGTTCAGGACGAAGGTGAGCGTCTTGTCGAGCTCGTCCGCCATCTGCTCCTTGGTGCAGTAGATGTGCGCGTCGTCCTGGGTGAAGCCCCGGGCGCGGGTCAGGCCGTGCACGACGCCCGACTTCTCGTACCGGTACACGGTGCCGAACTCGAACAGGCGCAGCGGCAGTTCACGGTACGAGCGGCCGCGCGCGTCGAAGATCAGGTTGTGCATCGGGCAGTTCATGGGCTTGAGGTAGTAGTCCACGCCCTCGTCGAGCTGCATGGGCGGGTACATGCCGTCGGCGTACCAGTCCAGGTGGCCCGAGGTCTCGAAGAGCTTCCCCTTGGTGGCGTGCGGGGTGTAGACGAACTCGTAGCCCTCCTCCTCGTGCCGGCGGCGCGAGTAGTCCTCCATGACCCGGCGGATGATGCCGCCCTTGGGGTGGAAGACGGCGAGGCCGGAGCCGATCTGCTCCGGGATGGAGAACAGGTCCAGCTCGTTGCCCAGCTTGCGGTGGTCGCGCTTCTCGGCCTCGGCGAGGAACTCGAGGTGCGCCTTCAGCTCCTCCTTGGAGGGCCAGGCGGTGCCGTAGATGCGCTGGAGCATGGGGTTCTTCTCGCTGCCGCGCCAGTACGCGGCAGCGTTGCGCATCAGCTTGAACGCCGGGATGTTGCGGGTGGTGGGCAGGTGGGGACCGCGGCAGAGGTCCTTCCAGCACAGCTCGCCGGTCTTGGCGTCGAGGTTGTCGTAGATGGTCAGCTCGCCGCCGCCCACCTCGACGTTCGCGCCGTCGTCCGTGGAGGCGGCGCCCTTGATGCCGATGAGCTCCAGCTTGTACGGCTCGGCCGCGAGCTCCTCGCGGGCGTCCTCGTCGGTGACGACACGGCGGGAGAAGCGCTGCCCGCGCCGCTGGATCTCCTGCATCTTCTTCTCGACGGCCTTGAGGTCCTCGGGCGTGAAGGGCTTCTCCACGTCGAAGTCGTAGTAGAAGCCGTCCTTGACCGGCGGGCCGATGCCCAGCTTGGCGTCGGGGAAGAGCTCCTGCACGGCCTGGGCCATGACGTGCGCGGTGGAGTGGCGCAGGATGTTCAGGCCGTCCTCGGAGGAGATCTCGACCGGCTCGACCTCCTCGCCGTCCCGCACCTCGTACGCGAGGTCCTTCAGCTCGCCCGCGACACGGGCCGCGACGACGGTGCGCTCGCCGGTGAAGAGGTCGGCGGCCGTAGTCCCCGTCGTCACCACGCGTTCTTCCCGCTCGGAATCGCGTTGGATGATCACACGGACGTCTGACACCGGTCTCTCCTGACTGAAGGGGTGCCACACCACATACGGGATGGCATGGCAATGCCCCGAATCCTACCGAGCCCGGGGTCCCCTCCGCGAAACGGTTGTGGACAGGGCGCCCCGGTCCGCGCCGGACACGGGCCTCGGCCCTTGCCGCACACGCGCCCGGCCCTCCCCGCACGCGCGCCCGGCCCTCCCCGCACGCGTGCCCTCAGTCCTCGCTGCAGGCCTCCTCGAAGAAATCCAGATTCTCCTGGAGCGACTTCATCAGCCGGTCCCGTTCGGCCTCGTCCACCTGGACGGGTACGACACCGGTGGCGTCCGTGAGCCTGCGGAAGCCGCCGCGGCTCTCCAAGCGGCCGTGCACCCGCACGGGCAGTCCCACCAGATGGGCCTGGCCCGCTATCCGGTACGCCTCCTCGTCGAGGGTCATCCGCACATGCGGGACCTCGGCGCCCGCGATGACCCGCAGCCGTATCGTGCCGGCCCCGCGCGGACCCGACCTGCGCATCCGGACCACGGCACCGGTGAGCCGCACCGGCACGGACGGCTCCTCGCGCAGATAGCGGGCCCCGGCCTCGCGCAGGACGGGCAGGTCACCGGGCGAGAACTCGACGGGCTCGGCGGGTTGCGCGCCGCCCTCGGGGACGCCCGCGGCGGGTGACCACTCGACGGTGACGCGGGCGCCCTCGGTGCCCCGGACCAGGGCCACCAGGGCTTCCATCAGCTCATGGCTGACGCCCGCCTCGACGGCGGCGTCGAAGGCGTCCATGCCGCCGGTGGCCCGCTGGTAGTCGATGGCCTCGCGGGCCGCGCACAGCGCCTCGTGCAGCCGTACCGCGAGCGGCCGGCCGGAGGTGACGGGAACGAAAGCGGTGAGGCCTCGCCCGCCCGGTTCCGCGCCGACCAGCACGTTCTCCAGGGAGGCGGTGGCCGCCCTGCGGTGCCGGGCGCCGTAATAGCCGGCACGCGCGTGTGCGGCGAGCGCCCCGGCGAGAAGCATCTGGCGGGCGGCCCCGCGGGTCTGTTCCTCGACCGTCCAGGGCGCCGCGCCCACGGGACCGGTCGGCACGTCCCGCCACCAGTGGACCTCGTCGCTGGGCACGGCGAGGGCGACGAGTACGTCCCGCGCGGCCGGGGAGCCGCTGCGGGAGAGCGCGACGAGGGCCTCGCCGAGGAGGTCGTCGCTGTCGGGGAAGGCCCGGTTCTCCGGCACCAGCAGGCTGGTGCCGCCGCCCCCGGGCCCGGGTGGGGTCCACCTGCCGTACCGCCCGGGGGCTCCCCCGCGGCGCTGCCAGCCGTGCCGCCGCAGCAGCGCGCCGAGCACGGCCGGGTCCACCTGGTCGGGGGCCGGCGGATCGTTCCAGAAGGCTTCGGCGGGGTGGGGCCTGACCGGCCGGAGCGCCTCGTCGATGGGGCGGTGTGTCATGGTCTGCCTCCCGTCCCGACCCGCGTCATGATCTCGCACAGGGCCCGGTCGTCGAAGATCCGGGCCGTCGGGATCCGGACGGTGGTCCGGCGCCGGCCCGTGATGGCGTGTCCGGCGAGGTTGATCCAGTAGCAGCAGTGCCGCAGGTCGAGCCGGTCGTGGCTGGCGCGCAGCCAGTCGTCCTGGGATCTGGGCACGAGCATCACGACCAGGATCTTGTGCACCGAGACCGGGGTGCGCGCGAGCTTCGCCAGGTGCTCGTTGTCGAGCGTGAAGGAGAAGGCGGGCCCCGGGGGGTTGGGCGGGATCTGGTAGGTGCACTTGAGCTGCACCTTGATGGTGACTTCGTCGTCGACCGTGTGCCCGGGGGCGCTGTGGCTGACGTGCCAGTCGATGCCGTTGTCGGGAAACGGCTGGGACAGTGAACAGCCCGCGGCCGCCGCGACGGCGTGCAGGTAGCCCACCTGCAAGGTCTCCATGCAGGCGGTGGTGGCGAGCGATCCGCGATGGGGTGCCGTCCGCTGGGGCAGCAGCCCGCCCCGTTCGGGCTGCGCGAGTGCCATGAGTCCAACAGCCTTCCAGCCTTGATGTATCCCCGCGACGGGTCGCTGAACTGCAAAGACCCGTACCTCTGTTGTCTCCTTCCGGCGTACGGCGCAAACGGGCCGGGTATCACCAAACGGGCAGAAGACGGTGCGTCAGCTGCCGTGGGTGAACGAGGAGTTGTGTACGTATGACGTGCTGGTACGAGGGCCCTTTGGCCGCGTTCGACACGGAGACCACGGGCGTGGACGTCGAGACCGACAGGATCGTGTCGGCCGCCGTCGTCGTCCAGGACGCCCCGGGAGCCCGTCCGCGGGTGACCCGATGGCTGGTGAACCCTGGAGTGCCGGTGCCCGCGGGGGCGACGGCGGTGCACGGGCTCACGGACGAACATCTGCAGCGCAACGGCCGCTGGCCGTCGCCCGTGATGGAGGAGATAGCCCGGGAGCTGAGTGAACAGGCCACGGCGGGGCGGCCGCTGGTGGTGATGAACGCCCCGTTCGATCTGACGCTGCTGGACCGGGAGTTGCGCAGGCATCGGGCCTCGTCCCTCGACCACTGGTTCGAGGCGGCGTCGCTGCGCGTGCTCGATCCGCGCGTCCTCGACAAGCATCTGGACCGCTATCGCAAGGGCCGCCGTACCTTGACGGATCTGTGCGCGCACTACGAGGTGCCGCTGGAGGGCGCGCACGACGCGGCGGCCGACGCGCTGGCCTCGATGGAGGTCGTCCGTGCGGTGGGGCGCCGTTTCGCGGCCCGTCTCGAGCGGCTGTCGCCGTCCGAGCTGCATACGCTCCAGGCGGTGTGGCACGCGGCGCAGGCGCGCGGGCTGCAGGCCTGGTTCGCGCGCAGCGGTTCACCGGAGGCGGTGGATCCGGCGTGGCCGCTGCGCCCGGATCTGCAGGCGGCGGCCTGACCGGGCGCGGGCCGACCGGGCGTTGTCCGGGCGACCGGGCGCGATGCTGTCGGCACAACGAAAAACCGGTCCGTCGATGACGGACCGGTCTTCTCCGGGTGGGCGATACTGGGTTCGAACCAGTGACCTCTTCGGTGTGAACGAAGCGCTCTCCCACTGAGCTAATCGCCCGGGAACGGACTGAACCATACAGGTCCCGGCGGGTGCGGTTCAAACCGTTGTGAGGTGAGCCCTCAGTCCGCGCTCCCCCGCGCGCATCATCAGGGCGTGGTTGGCCCGGAAGAACGGGCGTCCCGGGACGGCGAGCCGCCGCAGCAGGGGCGTGGTGACGTGCACTTCCTGGTCGTACCGGGCACGGGTTCCCGGTCCGGCCGCGTCGAAGGTCCAGCGTGCCCAGCCGTCGAGATCACCCGACATCCTGATCTCCAGGACGCCGGCCGCCGGGTCCCGGCGCGCCGCGCGTGCGGTGATGGTGATGCCGTACGGCAGGACCGAGCGGATCCGGATGACGCCGCTGTGTTCGTCGACGGGGGTCACCTCGCGCACCTGGGGCCACCAGCGCGGGTAGGTCTCGGCGTGTTCCAGGACGGCGTAGACGTCCGCCGGCGGCGCGGGCAGCTCCCACACGGTGTGGAAGCGGTAGTGGGTCCAGTCCATGGACCGAGTGTGCCGACGCCTCGGAGGTACCGGAAGTACCTCCTGGGGATGTCCGCGGATCTGAGTACGGCGTGAGTACGCGCGCTCATGTCCGCGGGCGTGACCCGGACCACACTCCGAACCATGACCCAGATCCCGTCCCCGGCCGACGAGTTGCGGCTCCTGGACACCGAGTTGCGGCAACTCGACGCGCGCCGCGCCGTGTTGCTGACCCGTCGCGCCTGGCTGGTCCACGCGCTCCAAGCGGCGCCCGTACGGGCCGCGTCCCCGGCGCCCGGGGCCCGACGGCCCGAGACCACCGCGCCCGGGGTGCAGAACGCGCTGCTCCTCCTCGGCAGCATCCTGCTGGCCGTCGCCGCCATCGCGTTCACCCTGGTCGGCTGGGGCCACCTGGGGATCACGGGCCGGTCCCTGGTGCTCGGCGCCGTGACGCTGGCCGCGCTCGGCGCTCCCGTGCCCCTGCTGCGGCGAGGACTGCGCTCGACGGCCGAGGCGCTCGCGGGCACCGGGCTCGTCCTGACGGTCCTGGACGCGTACGCCCTGTACGCGGTGGCGCTCCCCCGCACGGACGGCGTCGGTTACGCGGCGCTCGCCTCGGCGGCGCTGGCCGCGGTGTGGGCCGCGTACGGCCTCGCGCTCGGCACCCTGCTCCAAACGGCCGGCCCCGGTACGCGTCCGTCGCTGCGACTGCCGCTGCCCGCCGCCGTGGTCGCCGCGCAGTTGCCGCTGCTGCTGTGGGCGGTGGCCGCCTCCTCGGGTGTGTACCCCGTCACGGCCGCGCTGCTGGTCACGGCGGCGCTCGACACGGCGCTCGCCCTGCGTGTGCCCGGGCGCTCCGTCCGTGCCGTGGCCGCCGTCGGGGCGTACGGCCTGGGCGGCTGGGGCACCTTCGCGGCCGGCTGGCTGTCCTGGACATCCGCCGGTCCGAGCGCCGCCGCCCGTGCGGCGGCGCTCCTCCTCCTCGCCGCCTCGGTCGCGCTGACGGCGGCGTGGGGCGCCCCGAAGCCGGGCCTCGGCACCAAGACCGCGACGGGCATCGCGACGGCCGGGGGGCTGACCGGTGTCGTCGCGTTCGGCGGGCTGCTGCGCACGTCCCTGCCGGACGCGTGGACGGTCCCCGGTCATCTGGTGTGCGCGATCGCCCTCCTCGCCGTCGCCGGAGCGGGCCTTCCCGCGCCGGTGCGCCGCGGGATCGCTCTGGCTTCCGGCTGCGTGGGGGCGCTCGCCGTGGCCTGGGCCCTGCCCGTGGTCGTGATCACGCTGCTGGGACCGGCCGGGCGGGCGGGCTCCGTCTGGTCCGGCGCTCCGGCGGACGCGCGGGACGCGGTGACGAACGGCCTGCCCTGGCCGGCCGAGGCGGTCACGGCACCGCTCGTGCTCGCGCTCGTCGCCGCGGTCCTGGTGGTGGCCGTCCGCGCCGCCGCCTGGCGTCCGTACGCCGTAGCCGGTGCGCTGACCCTGGCGTGGGCGACGGTGTTCGTCCTCCCTGCGACCCTCGAACTCCCCTACGCTGCCGCGCTGTCCGTCCACGGGCTCACCACGGCGGCCCTGCTCGGGTACGCGCGCCGGACCGGCGCCCGGCCGACGGCACTCGTGCTGGCCCTGCTCACCTCCCTCAGTCTCGCCTTCCTCGCGCTGGCCTCCGAGAGCGCGACCCTGACGGTGCTCGCCGCGCTGACCGCCCTGTTCGCGGCGACGGCCCCGCGGCCCGGCCTCGGCCCGGTGGCGGCGCCCGCGGCACTCGGGTACGCGTCGGCCCTCGCCTGTGCGGCCGGCGCCTCCCTCGGCCTCCAGCCCCAGCACACGGCGCTGCTCGTGCTGGTCGTGCCCGTGGTCGCCGCGCTGCTCGCCGCACGCACCGAGGACGCGCCGACGACCGTGTCGATCGAGATCACCGGAGCCCTCGCCGGTCTGCTCGCCGTCGCGCTCGCGGTGCCCGAACCGGCCCTGCTGGCCACGGTCCTGGCCCTGTGCGGGCTGATCGCCGCGGGCACGGCCGTACGGAAGGACCGGCGCTCCGTCGGACACGCGGCCGCCGCGCTGTTCGTGCTGGCCTCCTGGGTGCGGCTCGCGTCCTGGGGCGTCGGCTCCCCTGAGGCGTACACCTTGCCGGTGACGGTTCCGGCACTGCTCCTGGGCGCGTTCAGGCGCCGCTCGGACCGCTCGGTGTCGTCGTGGACGGCGTACGCGCCGGGTCTGTCCGTGACGCTCGTGCCGAGCCTGTTCGCGGCGTGGGGCGACGGCCACTGGCCGCGTCCGCTGCTGCTGGGCACTGCGGCGCTCGCCGTCACCCTGCTGGGTGCCCGGCACCGGCTCCAGGCTCCGCTGGTGGTGGGCGGCGCGGTGCTCGTCCTGGACGCCCTGCACGAACTCGCCCCGTACATCGTGCAGGTGGTGGACGCGCTCCCCCGCTGGACGCCTCCCGCACTCGCCGGTCTGCTGCTGCTCGCGCTCGGCGCCACGTACGAGCAGCGGATCCGCGACGCACGACGGGTGCGGGAGGTGCTGGGGAGGATGGACTAGAAGTTGGTCGCCCGGGGACCGGTCACGAGGGCATCCGGTCCCCGAGGAGTGCCAGGTTCTCGATGGCGGCGAGGCCGTAGAGCGCCGTGTCGTTCGTGTAGACCCAGTCGGCCTCGCTGCCCGGCACCAGCGTGACCGGGCCGCTCAGTCTCTCCGTCTTCCAGGGCGAGGACTCGGTGTAGCCGTCGGAGCTGTAGAACTTCGCCCAGGCGCGGGTGGCGAGCCGGTCGTCACCCGTCTGGACGGCGGCGTAGGCGTCGAGGCGCGAATGGCCCTGGAAGAGCAGCAGGGTGCCGAAGTTGGTGCCGTAGCGGGCCGCCTGCTCGGTCTTGGTGGCGTTGAAGTAGCGGCAGTAGTCGAGGTACGCCTCCTTGAAGGCGGGCATGTCGACGAGATCGATGAGTTCGGCGCACAGCTCGTTCAGGCCGAAGACGGCGGACAGATGCGAGACGCCGACCACCGGCGCGCCGGCGACGGCGAACCGGCCGGTGTCGAGGTCGTACAGTCCGGAGCCCTGGACGAATCCGTTGGGCTGCGCGGCGATGGTCTCCATCGTCGACAGCACCCGTGCCCTGGCCTTCTCCCACTGCGGTCCCTTGCGCTCCCACTCGGTCAGCCACGCCGAGACGAGCCCGCTCCAGTCCGTGCCGAAGCCGATCGACAGCGCGTGCCGGTCCGGCGTGTACGGCTCGGTGCGGATCTTGCGCAGCGGGTCCAGGGCGAGGAAGGTCTCGTCGGAGTCGACGTTGGCGCGCATGAGGTCGCCGACGCGTTCGTCGGCGGTGAGGAAGTAGTAGTAGCGCCGGTAGGTGGTGTTGGCGATGCGCTGCTGCTTGGCGCTGTCGGCGTAGTGCTGCACCCCGTGCCGGGTGCCGAGTCCCGCCCACCGGCCGAGGTGGTAGACGTCGACCTCACCGGTGTGCCGGGTCATCGTCTCGGCGAAACGGAAGATGTCCGCGCGGCCGCTGCGCAGGTAGGCGAACCACAGCCACAGGTCCGGTGACAGTTCGGAGTTGTCCCAGGCGTAGCCGCCGACGTCGTAGCGCCATTGGTGTCTGACCGGGTCGTACGAGTGCATGATGTCGCCGTAGTCCCAGAAGCCGTACCAACGGCGCATCTCCACCTGGTCCTTGTAATAGGTGAAGAGGAAGTCGAGGTGGTCCTCGATCCTCGCCTTGGCCGGTGTCGAACGGTCGGGTTCGGAGTAGAGACCCGGACCGAAGACCTTTGCCTTGATCAACTGCCGTGGCGGAGCGGCGAGTTGCGGGAGCACGCGGACGGCTTCGATCTGTTCGGCGAGCCTCTCGGGTGTGGGGGTCGACTCGTTCGCCCAGAAGAGCAGTTCGGAGGTGCGGGCGATGCCGTACGGGGTGCCGAAGCCCGGCTCGTAGTCCTCGTAGGTGATGTTGAGGCCTTCGAGCTGTTCCGCGTACGTGTCCTGGCCCATGCCGTCGTGGTAGAAGCGCAGGTCCATGGGCTGTGCCTCGGGCGACCAGAGCCAAAGGGTGACCTCGGCCTCGTCGGTGTGGGCGTCGCGGATGTCGAGCTGGGCGGGGTACTTCTCCCAGAAGTCCCGCAGCCCGAAAGAGAATCCGCCGCTCGGTCCGCCGAGGTAGCCGAAGCCCGAGGCGCGCCGGCCGCCGCCCGCGGCGATCCAGCCGTGGCCCTTCCCGGTGCGCTTGCGCAGGGTGAAGCCGTCGGCGGAGAGCTGGGAGAGGGTGTAGTCGCCCCACTGGGGGATGTACGGGAGCCGGGTGGTGACCCGCTGGTCCCAGGTGGACGGGTCGGCGAGCTTCTCGCCGGCGAACTGGGCCGCCTGGACGGCCGCTCCGGGGTCGCGACGCAGTCCGGTGACACCCTGGACGGCCTCGCGCAGCAGGCCCGTGCCGTCGCCGCCGACGCGGATGTGCCGGTCGTAGGCGGCGTCCCGCATCGGCACGGTGAAGCGGACGCCGAGCCCGCCCACGAAGTCGCCGCTGCTCTTCCCGGGTTCCTGCTTCCCGTCGAAGGTGATCGTGTGCACCATGCGGAAGGAGTCGGCGCCCGCGTAGAAGTACAGGCGGACCGAGAAGGGCAGCCAACTCCGGTCGCCCTTGCGGTGCTTGCCGTCGATACGGACGACGGCCCGGACCGGGCCGTCCTGTTCGACCTCGGTCGCGGAGATCGCGCTCTCGAAGCGCTCGGACTTCACGGCGCCCTGGTCCTCGTCCTCGATCTCCGGCCGGCGGATGAGGACGAGGCGGCCGGTCCTGGCGATCTCGGTCGTTCCCCGTGTCACGGATCTGACCAGTGCGGAGCCGCTTCTGCCGATCTTCGCGGTGATGACCCCGGTCGAGACGGAGACGACCCCGCCGCTCGTGGTGACGGTGACCTGGCGCTCCGGCGCGACGGCCTCCCCCGCGGTCAGCGTGAGCCGGCCCGTGTCCGAACTCATCGCGTGGGCGGTCCACTTGAGGGAGCCGTCCGGCCAGTAGGCGAGGGGCCAGGACTGCACGGGAACGGCCGTGCCGTCGGCGTCCGTGAGCGCGAACGTCCGGTCCGGCCGGTACGCGCCTCTGGGCCAGGGCACGCCGACGGTGGAGCCGGGGGCGGCGCCGAGGCCGCCGTCCTCCAGCCAGTCGAGACCGACGGGGTCCGCGTCGGCGGCCTCCGGTTCCGAAACGGCCTGTGCGTTCGGGGTTCCGAGAACCCAGCCGGCCTGCGTGGCGGCTCCGGCGACGGCGGCCGCCTTGAGGAGGGACCTGCGGGGAAGGGGCGACATGGCCTTTCCTTTCCTTACGGGATGGTCAGGGGCATGACAGTCATGAGGGCACGACAGCGCGGGGCCGGGCGCTTCGTGCTCCGGCCCGCGGGAGTGCGCGGTCAGCGGCGCCGACGGCGCCGCTCCTCGACGGCGACGGCCGCCGCGGCCACGGCTCCCAGGACGGGCACCGCCAGCGGCGCGACGAGAAGGGCGGAGCAGACGACCACGGCCAGTCCACCGACGAGCAGGAAGGACCCGGCGGGATCGAGGACGGTACGGCGTCCGGCGTCCGCGAGCAGCCCGCGCCAGGCGGCTCCCGGCTCCCAGACCGCGGCCGCGCGCAGCCCCGCGACGGCTCCCCCGATCAGCGCGAGGAGCCCGACGGCCCCGACGAGCGGACCTCCGGGGATTCCGGCGCGTACGGCCTGGACGTCCACCCGGACGGCGGCCGCCCCGGCCCAGCCGGCGACGCCGACGAGCCAGCCGCCGCGTACGGCCGACCGGAAGTCGGCCACGAACTCCCGCCGTCCGCCGCCCTCATGGGCCGTGCGCCGGCGCAGATGCCGCGCGCCGGCCGCGAACGCGGCGGGAACGGTCACGAGCGGCAGCGAGGCCACCGCGATCCACACACCGGTGAGCAGACACTCCGCGAAGAGGGCGAACCGCTCGGCGAGGACGGACTCGCGGGGCGTCCGGCGGGCCTTCGCCCCGGCGCGGGCCCTCGGCTGGGTGACGGTCATGCTCAGCCCTTCAGTCCCGAGGTCGCCATGCCGTCGATCAGATACCGCTGGAAGGCGAGGAAGAAGAGGAGCACGGGCAGCAGCGCCACCAGCGACATCGCGATCATGCCGCCGTAGTTCGCGACCCCCTCCTGGTCGCGGAACATCATCATGCCGAGCGAGACCGTGTACTTGCCGGGCTCGTTGAGGTAGATCAGCGGGCCCATGAAGTCGTTCCAGGCGTTGATGAAGGTGAAGATGGCGCTGGTGATGAGGGCCGGGCGGCACAGCGGCAGCACGATCGACCAGTAGATCCGCGGATGCCCGCAGCCGTCGAGCCGTGCCGCCTCGTCCAGTTCGCGCGGCAGGTTCCGCATGAACTGCACCATGAGGAAGACGAAGAAGGCCTCGGTGGCCAGGTACTTGCCGAGCAGCAGCGGCACATAGGTGTTGACCAGCCCCGCCTTCTGGAACATCACGTACTGCGGGATGAGCAGCACGTGATATGGGAGCAGGAGCGTGCCGATCATCAGCGAGAACAGCACCTTCCGCCCGGCGAAGCGGATCCTGGCGAAGGCGTACGCGGTCAGCGAGCAGGAGATCAGGATGCCGGCCACGGAACCGAGCGCGTAGAAGAGGGAGTTCTGGAAGAAGGTGGCGATCGAGATGTCGGCGATCCCGTCCGCCAGCCCCTCGAAGTTGGCCAGGATCGGGCCGGCCGGGAAGAGTTCCAGGCTGCCGATGATCTCGCGGCTCGGCTTGAAGGAGGCGCCGACGACCCAGAGCACGGGGTAGAGGACCACCCCGAGGATCAGCAGGGCTCCGATGTGCCAGACGAGCGAGCCGGCGCGTCCGCGCCCCGGCGTCCGCGCGTGTCCCGGGGTCTCCCTCGTGCCGGAGCCGGTCGCCCGGCCGGTGACGCCGCTCATCGGGTGTCCTCCTCGTAGTGCACCCAGCGCTTCTGCGACCAGAAGAGGACGGCCGTCACCAGCGCGACGGCGAGGAGCAGCATCCAGGCCATGGCGGAGGCGAAGCCCATCTGGGACTCCCTGAAGCCCTTCTGGTAGAGGTAGCAGGTGTAGACGAGCGTGGCGTCGGCCGGTCCGCAGGTGGTGTTGGACACCACGTACGCCGAACCGAAGATCTGGAACGAGTGGATCGTCTCCAGGAGCACGTTGAAGAACAGCACCGGGGAAATCATGGGCAGCGTGATGCTCCAGAACCTGCGCAGCGGTCCCGCGCCGTCCACCTCCGCCGCCTCGTACAGTTCCTTCGGCACCTGCTTGAGCCCGGCCAGGAAGATGACCATCGGGGCGCCGAACTGCCAGACGGTGAGCGCCACCAGGCTGTAGAGCACCCGGTCCGGATCGCCGACCCAGCCTCCCGCGGGGAGGCCGAGGAGGGACTGCGTACGGTCCACGACGGCGTCGTCGGAGAACAGCGCGCGCCAGACGAAGCCGACCGAGACGCTCGCGCCGATCAGCGACGGGGCGTAGAACGCGGCCCGGTAGAAGGCCTGGCCTCGGCGGCTCCGGGCGAGGAGCAGGGCCACCCCGAGCGCCAGCAGCAGTTTGAGCGGCGTACCGATGACGACGTACTTGGCCGTCACCTCGACGGACTTCTGCCACCGGGGGTCGTCGAACATGGTGGTGAAGTTGTCGAAGCCGATCCACCGCGGCGCGTCGAAGAGGTTGTAGTCGGTGAAGGAGAAGTAGAGGGAGGCGGCCATCGGGCCCGCGGTCAGCAGCAGGAAGCCGGCGATCCAGGGCGACATGAAGAGATAGCCGGCGAGATTCTCCCCACGCCGCCGCCGCTCGGCGGAGCCGGGGGCAGCGAGCCGTGGCTGTGCCGCATCGGGCGGGGAGTCCTTGACGAGCGTCACGGCGGTTCCCATCAGACGGCGAGGGCGGTCTTCGCCTCGGAGAAGAACTGCTTCACCGCGTCGGGGACCTTGGTGGTGCCCTGCGACATGTCGCCACCGATGCGCAGGAAGGCGGCCTCGACGGTGTCGGCGCCCGCCGGATGCGGAGTGATCGCCCCGAGCACCCCGGCCGCGGCGACGTCCTGTTCGTACTGTGCGATGGCCTTGCTGGGGGCGTCGGAGGGCTGGAACGCGTCGAACTGCTCGGTGGTGGCGAGGATCCCGCGGTCGTAACCCATGATCTTGCCGACCTCGGGGTCGTGGACCATGAAATCGATGAACTGGGCGACTTCCTTGGGGTGTTTCGTATGTGCGGAAGCGCTGAGCATCAGCGAGGCGAGGTACTGGCCGGTCTGTTTGCCGTCGGTCGTCGGGATCGGCGCCAGACCGTAACTGCTGTCGCCCTCGGCCGTATAACGGACGGTGAAGTTGTCCCATGTGAACTCGGAGGCCGCGTGGCCCGCCGAGAGGGAGGACTTGGGCTTGTCCTGTTCGACCCGCTGGGGATCGGTGATGATGCCGGCCTTCACACGGTTGTAGCCGTCGGTCCACCACTCCGTCAGATCGGCCTCGCCGAAACCGAGTCCGTCCTCGGTGAAGAACGCCTTGCCGTTCTGCCGGAGGTAGAGGTCGTACAGGTACATGATGCCGAAGTAGCCGGTGTCGCCCGCCACCTTCTGCGTGTCGTGAATCCTCTTGAGCGCGGCGAAGTACTCGTCCCAGGTCCAGCCCTGCTTCGGCGTGATGCCCGCCTTCTCGAACACCTTCTCGTCTATGACAAGTGACATGGTGTTGGATCCGACGGGAATTCCGAGCTGCTTTCCGTCGACCTGCCCGACCTTCTCGACTCCGGAGCGGAAGCCTTTCAGACTGAGATTTCCGGCGTCTATCTGGGACTTGAGGTCGAGCAGGATCCCTCGCTTGTCGTACTTCCGCAGAAATCCGACGGCGTTCTGGAATATGTCCGGCGGATTTCCGCCGGCGGCCTGCGTCTGGAACTTCTCCCAGAAGGCCGCATAATCCTGGAAGTCCGTCTGCACCTTGATCTTCGGATACTCCTTCTCGAAGAGCGCGATGGACCGGTTGATCCGCTTCGCCCGCTCATCCGCACCCCACCAGGCGTAACGGATCGTCACCGTCCCGTCCCCGGCGCCGCTTTCGCTCCCGCCGCAGCCGGTCGTCGCGGCCAGCCCCAGCGCGACCACCGAGGCTCCGGCCGCCTTGAGCACCGTCCGCCTCTCGACACTCCCGTTGTTCCCCACTGCCAGGCCTCCCCGCACCGTCGACACCGCCTGCATGAATCGTTTCAAGTAAGCGCTTGCTGGCACAAGGTACGGAGGCGCTTCGGGTGCGTCAATGATGCGGACAGGAATTGATGTGCGGCGCTCCGATCCCGCCGTGCCCACCGCCGCGCCCCTTCCGGCGCATTCGCACAGGAGTACGCAGGTCGGACCCGCACGGTCGGCCCACCGAACGATCCGTGCCCGGCGGCACGATCCGCCGACGCGGCCGAAAACGTACTCCCGTGACGGGTGCTGACGGGGTGCCGGCGGAGCCGCCGGAAACGGAGCGTAAGGGCGACGACTCCTTTCGCCCCCTCCGCCCCTGCCCGACCCACACCTGGGGCTCCGCCCGAGCCCCCGCTCCTCGATCGCCGGAGGCGCTGAAACTTTCCCCGCCGGGGCTGAACATCGCACCCGCAGCCGGTGATCCGGCGGCAGGGGGCAGGCGGCACCACGACGCACCCGCAGCCGGCAACGCACCGTCGGGGCCGTGCCGGTACATCGATGCCCGTCGCCACCGCCCCCCCCCCCCCCCCCACCCCCCACCCGCGGATTCCCCCCCCGAAAGGTCG
>NZ_JBSFZS010000108.1:0-26656 GCF_053600395.1 Streptomyces sp. NPDC005070
CCCGGTCGGCCACGGCCGTCCCGCGCAGGTCGACGACCTCCAGCAGCCGAGCGGATTCCGCCGGGGCGATGAGCCCTTCGGCGCTGCCGGGCGTGAGCCGCAGGCGCAGGGCTTCGTGATGGGCGACCACGGCGGCCAGCGCCTGCTCCAGGAGCGCGGGGTCGGGACGGCGTAGGGTGAGGCCCACCGAGTGATGGGCACGGGTGCCGGCGACGGCCCGCGCCTGGGCGGGCAGGCGGGGCACCCGTGTGCCGTCGCTCCCCGCTCCGGCCCCGGAGCCGCCGGCGGCGCCGTCCGGCCCTTGCTCCGCGTCCACGAGCTCGGCGAGTTCCGCGAGCGTACCGGCCTGGTAGATCATCCATACGGCGAGCGGCAGCCCGGCCTCGCGTGCCGTGGCGAGCATCCGCACGGCGAGGATGGAGTGCCCGCCGAGATCGAAGAAGCTGTCGTCGGCGCCGACCCTCTCCAGACCCAGGACCTCGCGCCAGACGGCGGCGATCGCCTGCTCGGTGGGGGTGGCGGGGGCCACGTACGGCCGGCTGTCCTGGCCGGGCGCGGGCAGCGCCCGGCGGTCCAGCTTGCCGTTGGGCGTGAGCGGAATGCTCTCCACCGGCGTGAACACGGCGGGGACCATGTAGTCGGGCAGTGTCGCCGCGAGATGCGCGCGCAGCGCGGCCCGGTCGGGCGCTAGCCCGTCGGAGGCCACCACGTACGCGGCGAGCTCCGGGCCCCGGTCCGCGGTCCGGTGGACCACGACCGCGGCGTCCTTCACACCCGGGTACTCGGTGAGCCGGTGCTGCACCTCGCCCAGTTCGACGCGGTAGCCGCGGATCTTGACCTGGTTGTCGATCCGGCCGAGGAAGTCCAGGGTGCCGTCCGGCAGACGGCGGGCGAGGTCACCGGTGCGGTAGAGCCGGGACCCGGGCGGACCGTACGGGTCGGGCACGAAGCGCCCGGCCGTGAGCCCGGGGCGGTTGCGATAGCCGCGAGCCAGCCCCGCGCCGCCGATGTGGAGCTCGCCGGGCACCCCGACCGGGACCGGGCGCAGCCGCGCGTCGAGAACGTACGCGGTCGTGTTGGGCAGCGGACCGCCGAGCGGAACGGCGCTGTTCTGCGGGCCGGTGACCGGGTGGGCGGTGGCGCCGATGGAGGTCTCCGTGGGTCCGTACTCGTTGACCAGCCGGCCGGGCCCGACCAGACCGAGCCAGTGGTTGGCCAGTCGGGGCGGCAGGGCCTCCCCGGCGACGAGCACGGTTCCCGCCAGACTCGCCAGCTCGCCGGGCGGCAACTGGTGCGTGAGGACTTCGAGATGGCCGGGCGTCAGCTTGACGAAGCCGTACGGCGCCCCGCCCGCCAGCGCCTCGCCGAGCGAGGCGGTGTCCAGGTCGGCCGGCAGGATGTGCACGGAACGGCCGGTGATCAGGGGGACGTACAGATTGGTGGCCGGCAGATCGAAGGCGACGGAGGAGAACAGCGGCGCGCCGCCCTCGTCGTTCGTGAGGTCCCGGGCGGCCCAGCGCAGGTGATTGGCCAGACCGCGCTGCGTGATCATGACGCCCTTGGGGGTGCCGGTGGATCCCGAGGTGTAGATGACGTACGCGAGCAGTCCGGGATCGCTCTCGCGCGCCGGCGGCGTCGCGTCCATCGCCGCCAGTACGGCGCGGTCGGCGTCGAGGTCGAGGCGCGCCCCCCGGTGGCCCCGGGTGGCGTGGGCCGACGTGCTGTCGGTCACGAGGACGGCGGCCTTGCTGTCGGCGAGGACATGGGTCAGGCGCTCGGCGGGGTTGGAGGGGTCGAGCGGCACATACGCGGCGCCGGCCTTCCATACTCCCAGCAGGGCGGCGACCAGCTCGGGGCCGCGGTTCAGGCAGACGCCCACGAGCGTGTCGGGACCGGCGCCGAGCGAGCGCAGGCGCCGGGCGATCCGGTTGGCCCGCTCGTCGAGCTCACGGAAGGAGAGCCTGCGCTCGCCCGCGACGACCGCCACCGCCTCGGGGCCGCGGGCCGCTGTCTCCTCGAACAGGTCCAGGACGGAGCCGGCGGGCCACTCCACGTCCGTGGCGTTCCACTCGCCGAACAGCAGGTGCCGCTCCTGGGCGGGCAGCAGGGCGATGGTGGCGTCGCCGTCCGGGTCCGCGGCCATCGCGGTGAGCACCTGCCGGTACATGTCCGCCAGCCGCTCGGCGTTGTCCCGGCTCATGACATCGGTGAAGGAACCGAGGCTCAGATGGCCGCGGGCGGCGATCACGTCCAGGGCGAACTCGTTGCCGCCCACCCCGAATCCCGCCTCGACGTCCACCGCGTCCGTGTCGACCTGATGGAAGTCGAGATAGCTGAACAGGACGGTGATCAGCCGGTCGGTGCTGTCGGCGGCGCGCTGGATCGCGGGCAGCGGATAGCGCCGGTGCCCCCAGACCCGGGTCTCCTGCGTGAAGGTGCGGCGCACCAGCTCACGCCAGGTGCTGCCGCCCACCGCCGGGAAGGGCACGGTGTTGAGGTGCATGCCCAGGACCCGGTCGCCGCCGGGTGCCTCCAGACGGCCGTGGGCCACCAGGCCGCTGTGGAAGGAGCGTTCCGGCGTCAGCCGGGAGAGCACCGTCAGGTGCGCGGCGAGCAGCACACTCTTGAGCGATCCGCCGGCCGCGGTGGCCAGCCGCCGCAGGCCGTCCTCCAGATCGTGGAAGGGGACGAGCCGGTGATAGGGCTCGCTGGGACCCTCCTGCCCCCAGCTCTCGGGCAGAGTGAACGGCACGCCGGTGTCCACGACCGCCTGCCAGAAGGCCCGCTGCTCCTCGCTGGCCAGCGCCTCGCTCTCGGCCGCGATGAAGTCGGCGTAGCGCACCGACGGGGTCTCGTAGGCCGGCAGGGGCTGTCCGTCGCGCACCGCGCGGTACGCGGCCAGCAGCTCCATCAGCAGGGTGTGGTAGCTCCATCCCTCGGTGATGGCATGGCTCTGGGTGAACGTCAGCCGCCAGGCCTCGTCCGACTCCAGGTGCACGCTCACCCGGAACAGCGGCGCCACGTGCAGATCGAAGAGGTTCGCCTTCTCCTCGGCGATGAAGGCGAGCGCCGCCGCGCGCTGCCGCTCCTCGCCGAGGCCGCGCAGGTCGTGCACGGCGAGGGCGATGTCGGCGTGGGCGTGCACCAGCTGAAGCGGCTGGGAGTAGCCCTCCAGCGCCATCGACGTCCGCAGGATGTCGTGCCGCGCCGTGACCACGGCCAGCGCCTCGCGCAGCGCGGGCACGGAGAACGGCTCGCGGTCCCTGATACGGAAGTTGTTGACGTGGTGGTAGGTGTTGCGGTCGCGGTGCGTGAGCATCTCGACGAGCATGCCGGTCTGGATCTGCGAGAGCGGATAGGCGTCCACGACATGCTCCGGCAGCCGCTCCCGGTCCTCCGGTGCCAGTTGCGCGAACGGTTCCACCGCCCGTACCAGCGAATCGGTGCCGTCCTTGCCCGCCGCCGCGACGGCGAGCGCGGCCACGGTCCCGTGCTCGAAGACATCGCCGATGGTGAGGTCGAAACCGGCCTCGCGCAGAGCACCCGCCAGGCGCACGGCGCGCATCGAGTCGCCGCCGAGTGCGAAGAAGCCGTCCTCCGCACCGACCCGGTCCACGCCGAGCACCTCGCGCCAGACGGCGGCGATGCGCTCCTCCACGGGGGTACGCGGAGCGATGTGGGCGGTGCCGGCGAACGCCTCGCGGTCCGGCGCCGGCAGCGCCCGCCGGTCCACCTTGCCGTTCGCGGTCAGCGGGACGCGGTCGACGGCCATGAAGGCGGCCGGAACCATGTACTCGGGCAGCCGCGCCGACAGATGGGCGCGCAGGCCGGCCAGGTCCGCCGCGTCCTGCCCCGGGGTGCCGGTGCCGACGACGTAGGCGACCAGGCTCTTCTCCCCGTTGCCGTTCTCCCGCAGCAGCAGGACGGCGTCCTCGACGTCCGGGTGCGCGGTGAGATGGTGCTGCACCTCGCCCAGTTCGACGCGGTAGCCGCGGATCTTGACCTGGTTGTCGATCCGGCCGAGGAAGTCCAGGGTGCCGTCCGCGAGATAGCGGGCGAGGTCACCGGTGCGGTACAGCCGCGCGCCGGGCGGACCGTACGGGTCGGGCAGGAAGCGCTCGGCGGTGAGTCCGGGGCGCCGCTGATAGCCGCGGGCCAGCCCGGTCCCACCGATGTACACCTCGCCCGGCACACCGACCGGTACCGGCCGCATGCGCTCGTCCAGGACGTACATGGTGGTGTTCGGGACCGGCGCGCCGAGCGGCACCAGCTCGGTGGTGACGGTGTCCGCCACAGGGGAGCCCGAGTTGCCGATGGAGGTCTCGGTGGGTCCGTACTCCGCGGCCAGCGCGGTGCCCTCCGGGCCCGCCAGTTCGCGCCAGCGGGCGACGAGAGCCGCCGAGAAGCTGTCTCCGGCCGCGATGACGAGCCCCGCGAGGCCGTGGGCCTGTTCCGCCGTGAGCTGATGCGTGAGCAGATCGAGGTGGCCCGGGGTGAGCTTGATGAAGCTGTACGGGGCTCCCGCCGCCAGTTCGGCGCCGAGATCGGCGGTGCTCAGGTCCTGCGGCAGCAGATGCGTGGTCTGGCCGGTGATCAGCGGGGTGAGCAGGTCCGGCAGCCCGAGGTCGAAGGATATCGAGGAGAAGACGGGCGCGCCGCCGGCGCCCCGGGAGGCGTACGCCTCCGCGGTCCAGCACAGGTAGTTGGCCAGGCCCGCGTGCGGGACGAGCACACCCTTCGGGGTGCCGGTCGAGCCGGAGGTGTACATCACGTACGCCAGGTCGGCGAGCGTCCCGACGGGCTCGGGGCGGGTCGCGGGCCGGGCCGCGATCGCCCGGGCGTCCGCCGCGCGGTCGAGAACGACCGTCCCGCCGTCGTGGAGGCCGGCGAGAGCGGGCAGCAGATCGCCGGTCGTGACGACCAGGCGCGGATCGGCGTCCTCCAGCATGGTGGCCATCCGGGTCCGCTGCAGGGAGGGGTCCAGGGGCAGGCAGCCCGCCCCGCTCTTCCAGATGCCGAGCATGGCCGGGAGCAGCTCGGGGCCGCGCGCGAGGTGCAGGCCGACGAGGGTGTCGGGGCCGGCGCCGAGTGTCCGTAGGTGGTGGGCGATGCGGTTGGCCCGCTCGTCCAGCTCGGCGTAGCTCAGCAGGGAGCCGAGGTGACGCACGGCGGGGGAGTGGGGCGTCTCGGCGGCCTGGTCCTCGAAGAGGTGGTGGACCGGCAGGACCGGCAACTGCCCCGGAGTCGTGTGCCATTGGGCGAGGAGCCGGTGGCGCTCGCCGGCCGGCAGATGGGTGGTGGTGGCGTCGCCTTCGGGGTCGGCCGCCATCGCGGTCAGCACCTGCCGGTACATGTCCGCCAGCCGCTCGGAGTCGGCGCGGCCGATGACGTCGGTGGCACTGATCAGGTGGATGTGTCCGTTGTTGGCGAGGACGTTGAGGGCGAACTCGTTGACCGCTCCGCCCGTGTCGCCGATACCGTCCGCGCCGTCCCGGTCGGCGACGAGCGCGTCGTCGACCTGGTGGAAGTCCTGGTACTCGAACAGGACGGTGATGAGCCGGTCGGTGCTGTCGGCGGCGCGCTGGATGGCAGGCAGCGGATGGCGGCGGTGCCCCCACATGCTGGTCTCCTGCGCGAACGTACGGCGTACCAGCTCACGCCAGGTGGCGGCACGGACGACGGGGAAGGGCACGGTGTTGAGGTGCATGCCCAGGACCCGGTCGCCGCCGGGTGCCTCCAGACGGCCGTGGGCCACCAGACCGCTGTGGAAGGAGCGTTCGGGCGTGAGCTGGGAGAGCACGGTCAGGTGCGCGGCGAGCAGCACGCTTTTGAGCGAGCCGTCGGCCGCCGCGGCAAGCCGCCGCAGCCCGTGCTGAAGATCGTGGAACGGCACGGCGACGCGATAGCCCTCGGCGGGTCCGTCCTCGCCCCAGGCGCCGGGCAGGGCGAACGGCGCGTGCTCGTCTGTGACGCGCTGCCAGAACGCGCGGTCCGCGTCGCCGTCCAGCGAGGCGAGCTCGGCGGCGACGAAGTCCGCGTACCGCACCGAAGGAGTCTCATGGGCGGGCAGCGGCTGCCCGTCGCGCACCGCGCGATACACGCCGAGCAGCTCCATGAGCAGGGTGTGCTGGCTCCATCCGTCGCTGACGGCGTGGCTCTGGGTGAAGGTCAGCCGCCAGGTGTCGTCCGACTCCAGATGGACGTCGACCCGTACGAGCGACGTGGTGCGCAGATCGAAGCCCGCCCGTCGCTCGGCCGTGAACGCCGCCGCCTCGGTGCGCCGGCGCTCCTCGTCGAAGCCACGCAGATCGTGCACGTCCAGGGGGATCTCCACCTGGTCCCGCACCAACTGGAGCGGCCGGGAGTAGCCGTCCAGCGCCACCGACGTCCGCAGCACGTCGTGCCGCGCCGCGACCACGTCCAGCGCCGCGCGCAGCGCGGCCGGGTCGAACGCCTCGTCGTCCGGCACCCGGAAGCTGCTGATGTTCACGTAGGCGCCTCGGCCGTGCCCGGTGAGTGTCTCCACGAGCATGCCGGTCTGGATCTGCGAGAGCGGATAGGCGTCGACGACACCCTCCGGGATCCGCTCCCGGTCCTGCGGCTCCAGCAGCGCGAACGGTTCCACCGCCCGGATCAGTTCGGTCTGCCCGGCCGTGTCCTCCCGCCACTCGACAGCGGCGGCCAGGCGGGAGATCGTGCCGTGCTGGAACACGCCCCGGATGGTGACGTCGAATCCGGCCGCGCGCATGGCGCCGGCCAGGCGGACCGCGCGCAGGGAGTCGCCGCCGAGGGCGAAGAAGTTGTCGTCGACCCCCACCCCGTCCACGCCGAGCACCTCGCGCCAGATCGCGGCGAGCCGCTCCTCCGCGGGGGTACGGGGCGCGGTGCGTGCGGCCGCCCCGTCCACGGCCGCCCGCGGATCGGGCAGTGCGTCGAGGTCGGGGGCCCCCTCGGCGGTCGTGGGCAGGGCGTCCAGGACCGTGACGGAGTCGGGGACGAACGGCTCCGGCAGCCGCTCCGCGAGGTACGAGCGCAGCCCTGCCGTGTCCAGGGCGTCCGGTCCGGTCGCGACGGCGTAGGCGGCCAGGCCCGAGGGCTCCGCCCCGCTGTCGTGGACCACGACGAGCGCCTCACGCACGCCCGCGAACGAGGTGAGCGCCGAGCGGATCCGCCCGAGGTCCACCCGGCGGCCCCGCACGGAGACCTGCTCCTCGATCAGCCCGAGGAGGTCGAGGGTGCCGTCGGCCCGCCACCGTGCGAGCCGTCCGGTGCGGTGGATCAGGGCACCCGAGGGCCCCGAGGGGTCGGGCAGGGCGCCCTCGAGCGAGGCCGGGGCCTGCGCGCCCGCCACCGCACCGACGCACAGTTCGCCCGCCACGCCGACCGGGAGCAGACGGCCGTGGGCGTCCACCACACGAACCGGCAGGCCGGTTCGGGCGGTGGTGGCCTCCGGGCTGATCAGCCCCTCCGCGACGAGGCGGTCGCGGAGGCTGTCCGGCAGTTCCGCCGTGGTGTACGGCCGCGCGAGCAGCGCGCGGTCGTCGTCGGTGAGGAGGTCCGCGCCGGAGAGCGGGGCGTCGGGGCGCGCGGTCGCCGCGTCGAGGAGGCGGATGAAGCGCTCGGCGGTCCGTGCGACGGTGGCCCGCTCGAAGAGCGCGGTCGGATAGGCGAGCCGTGCGTCGAGGCCGCCGGTCTCCGCGTCGTCCACGTTCAGGGTGAGGTCGAACTTGGCGACCCGGTCGGCCATGACGGACTCGACGGAGAGACCGGGCATGGCGAAGGCGCTGCCCCGGTCCGCGTGGAGGATGAAGTCCACCTGGAACAGCGGGGTGCGGGCCAGATCACGGTCCGGCTGGAGCTCGTCCACCAGCCGGGCGAAGGGCACCGACTGGTGGTCGAAGGCGTCGAGGACCAAGTCCCGTACCTGGGTGAGCACCTGCCCGAAGGACGGGTCACCGTCCCAACGAGCCCTGGCCACCAGTGTGTTGATGCCATAGCCGAAGAGATGCTGCAGCTCGGGACGGCCGCGCCCCGAGACCGTGATGCCGACGGGGATGTCGGCCCCCGCTCCGGGCAGGCTGCCCGGCACGGCGGTGTGGCGGGCGAGCAGGGCCTGGTAGGCCGCGAGAAGGACGTTGAAGAGCGTGGTGTCGTACCGGCGGGCCAGCGCCCGCGCACGGTCGGCTGTCGCGGCGGGGATCCGGAAGGGCACCGAGTCGCCGGACCAGTCGCGCACCGCGGGGCGGAGCCGGTCGATCGGGGTGTCCAAGGGCTGGACGCCGTCCAGCTGGCTCCGCCAGTAGGCCAGTTGGCGCTCCAGTGTGTCGCCGGTCAGATGGCCGCGCTGCCAGGAGGCGAAGTCGGCGTACTGCAGGGGCAGTTCGGGAAGGGCGGCGGGCGTGCCCGTCACGGCGGCGGTGTAGAGGGCGCTGAGTTCGCCGGCGAAGATCCGTACGGACCAGGCATCGCAGGCGATGTGATGGAAGGTCACCGCCAGGACGTGGTCCTGCGCGCCGAGCCGGAACAGCTTCGCGCGGACCGGCCACTGCCGCTCCACATCGATCGGCCGGTCGATCTCCTCCTCCACCAGATGCCGGACGCGCTCCTCGCGCCCGGCGGAGTCGGCGCCCGCCGGAGCATCGGCTCCGGCATCGGCTCCGGCTTCCGAGAGAGAACCGGTGAGGTCCACGACGGGCAGCTCGGTGTCCCCGGCGGGGTCCACCAGCTGCACCGGGTCGCCCTCGGTGTGCGCGTAGCGCGTCCGCAGGATCTCGTGCCGCTCCAGCACCCCCTGCCACGCACCGCGCAGTGCGTCCGTGTCGAGCGTGCCGCGCAGCCGCAGGACGAGCGGCACCAGATATTCGTGGCTGTCGGGATCGAGGCGGTTGAGGAACCACATCTGCTGCTGCCCGAAGGAAAGCGGCAGCGGACCGCTGCGGTCCACCCGTTCGATGGCGGTCCTGCGGTGGCCGCGCGCGCCCGCCAGACGGCGGCGCAGCAGCTCTTCGCGCAACGCCGCCGTGTCCTGCTGTGCGTTCGGCGTGTCGTCGACGCTCATGCCTGGTACTCCCTCACCGGGTCGGTGTTGTCGGATGTCGCCGGCGATGCCGGCCGGTGCTGCTGGGGACCGCTCTCAGGTCCGGGCGCCGGCAGGGCGGCACGGTCGACCTTGCCGCTGATGCTCAGCGGGATGTGCTCCAGGGCGACGAAGCTCGCGGGGAGCATGTAGGCCGGGAGCAGTGCGGCCAGATGACGGCGGAGCCGGGATTCCCCGATCCGGCCGGCCGGTACGACGTAGGCGACGATCCGCTTGTTGCCGGGGGCCGGCTCGCGCACCACCACGACGGCGTCGCGTACCAGCGGGTGGGCGGTGAGCGCGGCCTGGATCTCGCCGAGCTCGATGCGGTAGCCGCTGACCTTCACCTGGGTGTCGATCCGGCCGAGGAACTCGAGTGTGCCGTCCGGTAGCCGGCGCGCCAGGTCGCCGGTGCGGTAGAGACGCGAGCCCGGTGGCCCGTACGGGTCCGGTACGAAGCGCTCGGCCGTCAGGGCGGGCCGGCCGAAGTAGCCGCGCGCCAGGCCGTCTCCGCCGATGTGCAGCTCGCCCGGCACTCCGGGTGGCACGGGTCGCGCCGAGCGGTCCAGGACGTGCAGGCGGGTGTTGGCGACGGGCTGCCCGAGGGCGATCCGGTCGACGCCGTGCGGTACGGGCCAGGCGGCCGACCAGATCGTGGTCTCCGTGGGCCCGTACACATTGACCAGCGCGGCGAGCCGGCCGTGCAGCTCCGCGGCGACCCGGACGGGGAGTTCCTCTCCGCCGGCCAGGCCGGTGAGGTGCGGGCGGTCGAAGCCGGCGGCGAGGAGCAGCCGCCAGCCCGACGGAGTGGACTGCACATGGGTGACACCGTGGGTGTCGATGAGCGCCAGGAGGGCCGTGGGGTCCTTGGCCTCGTCGTCGCCGGCGAGGACCACCCGGCCGCCGTGGATCAGCGGCAGGTACAGCTCGAGGGCCGAGATGTCGAAGGAGACCGAGGTCGAGGCCAGCCAGGTGCCGGGGCTGTCGCTCCGACCGGTGCCGTGTCCGCCGGCGAGGCTCTGGCGGAAGGACCACAGCAGGTTGGTCAGGGCGTCGTGTTCGATCACCACACCCTTGGGGGTGCCGGTGGAACCGGAGGTGTAGATGACATACGCCGGCGACCGGCCTTCGGCGGCCTGCCGGGGGGCCGTCGCCGGCAGGGCGGCGAGCGTGGCGCGCTCGTTCTCGTCGTCGAGGACCACGGTGGCACCGGGGTGGCTCGCGGGTATCCGGGCGGCGAGGGCCGCATGAGTGAGCACCAGGGGCGCCCGTGTCTCGCCGAGGATGTGCGCGAGACGGCGGCCGGGGACGGCCGGGTCGAGCGGAACGTAGGCCGCTCCCGACCGCAGCACGCCGAGCAGCGCCGGGAGGAGATCCTCGCCGCGGTGCAGGAGCACACCCACGACACTGCCCGGGCCGGCTCCGAGGTCCCGAAGCCGGTGGGCGATGCGGGCGGAGCGGGCGTCGAGCTCCCGGTAGGTCGTCAGCCCGTGTCCGGCGAGGACGGCGACCGCGTCCGGCGTGGCGACGGCCTGTCGTGCGAAGAGATCGGCCACCGTCGCGGCGGGCCGGTCGGTGCCGGGGGCGCGTCCGGCCGAGAGGACGGCCTGCCGGACATGGCCGGGCAGCGGGCTCTCGGTGGCGTCGCCGCGCGGGTCCTCGGCCATCGCGCCCAGCACGGACCGGTACAGCGTGGCGAGCAGATCCGCCCACACCGGTGCGACGGCGTCCGTCCGGCAGTCCAGGGAGAGGTGACGGTCATGGGCCCGGACGACCAGGGCGCGGTCGTCGACGACGGCACCTGCCGCCGCGGGGGCGAACAGGACGGTGGCGTCGGGGACGCACCCCAGCGGCTGGGGCGCGTGGCCATGGGCGTCGCCGACGCGCCGGGCGGTCGCCCGGACCAGAGCGAGCCAGTCGCCGGTGGGCCGGGTGTGCGGGACCGGCAGCACGCTTCCGTACCCGGAGGGGTCCGGGCCGTCGTCCCACAGGCCGGTATGGAAGGCGGCGTCGGAGGTCAGCGCCCCCATCACCGCCAGGTGGGCGGCGAAGAGGGTGTCGGCGAGCCGGACACCCGCGCGCTCGGAGAGGGCGTGCAGCGCGCCCCGTAGATCGTCGAACGGGACCCTGACCCGGCAGCGCTCGCCCGGCCGGTGCGGGTCTCCCCAGACGTCGGGGAGGGCGAGCGGGGCGTGGGTGTCGGCGAGCCGGTGCCAGAACTCCTGGTCCGCGGCGCGTGTGCCGACCGCCGGAGCATGTTCCGTCATGGTGGCGTGGTCACTCATTTCCGGGCCCTTCCGCCGCGGTGGACGTGCCGGTCAGTTCGGCGTCGGAGAGCTGATCGATCTCGGCCCTGATGGCGGACTCGACCGCCTTGGCGAGCAGTCCGACCGTGGGCTGTTCGAAGACCGTCCTGACGGACAGGTCGATGTCGAAGGTGTCCTGGAGCCTGGCCGCCATCCGGATGGCGAGGATCGAATGCCCGCCCGCCTCGAAGAAGTTGTCGTCCGAGCCGATCCGCTCCCGGCCGAGGAGCTCGGCCCACAGCGCGGCGATCAGCTCCTCGGTGGGGCCCTCCGGAGCGGTGTGGGCGGCGGCGGCCGTGGTGGCGGCCGGCAGCGCGGCCCGGTCCAGCTTGCCGTTGGCGGTCAGCGGCACGGCGTCGATGACGGTCAGGGTCGCGGGCACCATGTACTCCGGCAGCTCCTCCGCCAGGAGTTCGCGCAGCCGCCGAGTGTCGGTGGCGCCCCCCGGCCCGTCCTCGGGCACCAGATAGCCGCTCAGCGACTTCTCGCCCGTGGAGCTCTCGGTGACCACCACGACGGCGTCGCGGACACCGGGGAGGGCGGCGAGACGGGCCTGGACCTCGCCCGGTTCGATGCGGTATCCGCGGAGCTTGACCTGGTGGTCCGTCCGGCCGCGGAAGACGATGCTCCCGTCCGGGCGCCGCAGCGCCAGGTCGCCGGTGCGGTACAGCCGAGCGCCGGGCAGGCCGTAGGGGTCGGGCACGAAGCGCTCGGCTGTGAGCCGGGGCCGGTCGAGGTAGCCACGGGCCACACCGGCGCCGCCGACGAAGAGTTCCCCGACGACGCCGAGGGGCACCGGCTCGCCCGCGCCGTCCAGGACATGGGCGGTCGTGTTCGGCAGGGGCAGACCGAGCGGTACGGGTGCGGAGTGCGGGGCGTCGACCGGGTGGACCGTACTGCCGATGGACGCTTCCGTCGGACCGTACTCGTTGATCAGCCGGCCGGGGCCGAGGAGGCCGAGCCAGTGGTCGGCGGTTCGGGCCGGCAGTTCCTCCCCCGCCACCAGGACGATCTCGGCGAGCCCCGCGGCCTGCTCGCGGGTGAGCTGATGGCTGAGCAGTTCCAGATGGCCGGGGGTGAGTTTGATGAAGCTGTACGGGCCTCCGGCCGCCAGGGCGGGGCCGAGTGTCGCGGCGTCCGCGTCGTGCGGCAGCACATGCACCGGGCGGCCGGCGATCAGGGGCGCGTACACATTGGTCGCGGGCAGGTCGAAGGCGATCGAGGAGAACAGAGGGGCGCCGCCGGCGCCGCCGATCAGCTCCCGGGCGGCCCAGGTCAGGTGGTTGGCGAGACCGCGCTGGGTGACCACGACCCCCTTGGGGGTGCCGGTGGAACCGGAGGTGTAGATGACGTACGCGGGCTGCTGCGGGTCGGCCGGGCGTGGCAGGCGCGTGACCGGGCGGGCGGCGATGTCCGCCCGCTCCCGGTCGAGGAGGATCCGTGTCCCGTCGAACGCCGCGGTCGGGCCGTCCAGGGCGGAGACGGTGAGGAGGATCCCGGCGCCGCTGTCCCGCAGCAGCCGGACCAGGCGGTCGCCGGGGTTGGCCGGGTCCAGCGGAAGATAGGCCGCGCCGGCCTTCCAGACGCCGAGCAGGGCGGGGATCAGATCGGGTCCGCGGTGCAGACAGACCCCGACGAGTGCGCCCGGGCCCGCGCCGGCCGCCACGAGACGGTGGGCGACGCGGGTGGCCTGTGCGTCCAGTTCCCTGAAGGTCATGCGCTGTTCGCCCACGACGACGGCGACGGCGTCGCCGTCGGCCGCGGCACGCTCCTCGACGAGGTCGAGCACAGAGGCGTCGGAGAGGGCGGTGGCCGTGTCGTTCCAGTGCGTCAGAATCCCGGTGCGCTCGTCGGCGGGGAGGATGTCGAGCGCGGTGACGGGGCGCCGGGGCTGTGCCGTCACGGACTCCAGCAGCGTGACGAAGTGCCGGGCCAGCCGCTCCACGGTCTCCGCCTCGAACAGCGCGGTGGCGTATTCGAGGACACCGGTCAGCTCGCCGCCGGGTTCCCGGCGCAGATAGAGCGTCAGATCGGTCTTGGCCACGCGCCGGGCGCGCAGCAGCATGTCGCCGTCGCCCAGGTCCGGCATGCCGCCGCCGACCTCGTCGTCGTTGAAGTTGAACGCGACCTGGTAGAGCGGGGTGCGCGACAGGTCGCGCTCCGGCCGCAGCTCCTCGACGAGATGCTCGAAGGACACCTCCTGGTGCGCGAAGGCGGCGAGAGCCGTGGCCCGCACGTCCCGCAGCGCCTCGGCGAAGGGACGGTCCGCGGCCGGACGGCAGCGCAGGACCAGCGAGTTGAGGAAGAAGCCCACCACGTCCTCCACTCCCGAGGCCGTGCGTCCCGCCACCGGCACGCCGATGGGCACGTCCCACTGGCCGCTGTAGCGGGCCAGCAGCGTGGAGAAGGCTGTCAGCCAGGTCATGAAGGGCGTGGCCTGCTGCGACCGCCCGAGGGCGGCCACCGGCTCCGCCACCTGTGTGGGAACGGTGAAGTGCACCAACCCGCCGCGCGGGTCGCGCTCCGGCGGACGGACGTGGTCGGCCGGAAGCTCCAGCGGAGTCAGGTCCGCCAGTTCCGCGCGCCAGAAGTCCAGATCGGGGCCGAGCCGCTCCTTTCCGCGCCAGGCGCCCTGCCAGGAGGCGTAGTCCGCGTACTGGACGGCGGCCGGCGCGAGCGAGGGGGCCCGTCCCGCGTGCAGATCCGCGCAGAGCGTACGGAACTCCCGCTCCAGGACGGTGGAGGACCAGCCGTCGCAGGCGATGTGGTGGATCGTGACCAGAAGGGTGTGGGCCTCGCCGGGCCGCCTGACGAGCAGGGCGCGCCACAGCGTTCCGGAGGCGAGATCGAAGCCGGTCTCGAACGCGCGCCGCACCTCGGGCTCCGGGTCCTGCTCCGGAGCGTCCACGACCCGCAGCTCGACCGGCCGCGGCTTCTCGATCACCTGGACCGGCTCGTCGCCCTGGGCCTCGTACCGGGTGCGGAGCGACTCGTGGCGTACGGCGAGGGCGTCGAGCGCCTGACGCACCGTCGCGGCGGTGACCTCCTCGGGCATTCTCAGCAGCATCGGCACCACCCACTCCGGGCTGTGCGCGTGCATCCGGTCGAGGAACCACAGCCTGCGCTGCCCGAAGGACAGAGGCATCCGGCCGCCGCGGGGCACCGGGGTGACCGGGGGTGTCCGGTCGCCGCCGGCGTCCAGCAGCGCGGCCTGGCCCCGTAGCGTCACGGCGGTGTACAGCTCGCTCAGCGCCAGCCGGATGCCGGAGGCGTTCTGGAGCCGCTCGGCGAGCAGAGGCATCTGGAGGGAATACCCGCCGAGCTGGAAGAAGTCGTCGTCGACGCCGATGCCGTCGGTCTCCAGGATCTCGGCCCAGACCGCGGCCACCAGGCGCTCGCTGGGCGTGTCCGGGGCGACGTGCGCGGGGCGCGTGGAGGCGAGGAGCAGACCGCCCGTCGCGCCGTACGGGGCCGGATCCTCCCCGTCCTCGTACCGTCCGTTCTCGTCCGGTCCGGGCATGCCGTGACCGGTCCGGCCGAGGTGGTCCAGGCTGCCGTCGTTGCGCTGCCGGACCGGTTCGCCGGTGGCGACGCCGTCGACGAGCA
The DNA here is from genome assembly GCF_053600395.1 of Streptomyces sp. NPDC005070. NCBI lineage: Bacteria > Bacillati > Actinomycetota > Actinomycetes > Kitasatosporales > Streptomycetaceae > Streptomyces > Streptomyces sp. NPDC005070. The sequence continues at coordinate 14,989 of NZ_JBSFZS010000108.1, forward strand.
GGTCGCCCGGCACACCGGGCGGGACCGGCTCGCCGAACTCGTCCACCACCGTCACCCGCCGGCCGGGTACCGGACGGCCCAGCGGCAGTGCGGCGAGATCGCGCTCCGGGTCGTAGAGATGAGCCGCGGCCGTCATCCCCAGGGTGGCGGATCCGAAGGTGTGCCAGAGCGTGGCCGCGCCTCCGAGGGTCATTTCGTAGGCCGTCGCCGCGTCCAGGCCGGGGCCCTCGGCCAGAACGAGCCGCACGGCGGTGCAGTCCTGCAGGCCGGGCTCCTCCGCGAGGCGTCGTACCGTCGCGCCGGGCAGCACGAGCACCGTGATCCGCCGCTCGGCGACGGCGCGTGCCAGTGCGGCGGTGTCGGACGAGGCCGCGCGGTCCATGGCGACCAGGGTCGCGCCGCCCACCAGCGCGGCGAGGCACTCCCAGATCGGACCTGCGAGCGCCGAGGTGGGGGGGAGCGCCAGTCGGTCCGTGCCGGCGAGTCCCGGGCCGTCGTCGAGGAGCCAGCGGACGTGGGCGGCTGCCGCGGCATGGCTGATCACGGTGTCGGGCGCGCCGTCGCGGTGCTTGAGGACGAGTGCGGGGTCGTCACCGGCGAGGGCGGACTCGGCGTGGTCCCGGGCCTCGGTGCCCGTGTCCGGGGCGGGGGAGGAGGGGGCGGCCAGGTCCTCGGGGGTCAGCAGGAGGTCCGGGCCGTGCGGGTCTGTGCCGTCGCCACGGAGCAGGACCGCGGCCCCGGCCGACCAGACGGCGAGCAGCGAGGCCAGCAGACCGGATCCCGCGGGCATGCTCAGTCCCACACGATCGCCCCGGCCGATCCCCCGAGTTCGCAGGCTGCGGGTCAACTGCTCCGCGGTGAGGGCGAGTCGGGCGTATCCCGTTTCCTCGTGGCCCTCCAGGACCGCCACCGCGTCCGGTTCCTGGGCGGCGCGGCCGGCGAAGAGGTCTGGCAGAAGCGGGGGCCGGGTCACTGGTACTCCTCGCGAGTTGGACGGTAACGGTGCCTGGCTGCGGAGTCATCGAGCCGACGGCGCCGGTCAGCCTGCGAGGGCCCCCTATACAAGGGCTATACGGGCCGCCGTTATCGAAGCCGTATAGGCGCGCACCGCAGGATGCCGCGGGTGTGGAACCTCACGAGAAGCCCGACCAGGCCGCTTCCGGCGCCGATCGTCGTCCTCCTGGGACTCCTGGGTCTCCTGGGACTCCTCGGAACCCTGGGTCTCATGGGGGCGGAGCCCGCCGCCGCCCATGGCATCAGCGACACCGCCGACGTCGAGTTCGCGCAGTCCTTCGAGGGGAACGAGCTCACGTTCGTGGTGCGCCGCGCCCCGGAAGTCCCCGGTCCGCTGCGGGTGGACGTGATCGCGCACCAGCCCGTACGGGCCGTCGCCCTGAGGATCGGCGCCCGGCCGCTGGAGGGGAACACCTCCGCGGCGCCCACACCCGATGAGACGACCGCACGACTGGAGCAGGGGCGCCCGGGGACGTACCCCACGGTCCTGCGGGTCGACCGAACGGGGCGCTGGGAGTTGACCGTTCAGGCCGGTGAGGAGCGCGCGGTGCTGCCCTTCCGGGTGATGACACCGCGCGCCGCCGCCTGGGAGCTGACCCTGTATCCGGCCCTGGGCATCGCCGGAGCGCTCATCGTCGGCACACTCCTCGCGGCCGTCCGGCGCCGGCGTGTGCTCAGTGCCGTGCTGTCCGCCGCGACAGCGGTCTGCCTGGTGGTGGCGGCCACCGCGGCCTCGCTCTCCCCCTTCGTCCCGGCGGCGCTTCCCCGAGGGGCGGCGCCGACCGTGGCCGGCGATCCGGCACAGGGCTTCTCGGCGAACGGCCGGCCGTTCGCCGAGGCCGTGTTCACGACCGAGCCGGCCACACCCGTGGCGGGGCGCGTGTTCGTGGTGCGGACGCGGGTCCTCGACGGCTCCACCGGCCGACCGGTCGACGACCTGACGGTCCACCACGGAGCCCTGGCCCACACGGTGGTGACCGGCGCGGACCTGCAATTCTTCCGGCACGTCCACCCCGTGCTTACAAGCCCCGGCACTTTGGAGATCCGACTGGTGGTGGACCGGCCGGGCCGTTATCTCGTCCAGACGGAGTTCGAGCGGGCCGACAGCGGCGGCCAGCAGGTGTCGGGCGCCTTCCGGGTGGGTGGCTCCGAGCTCCGTGCGCCACGGGGCACGTCACGGGACACGGCGTCGGGCATGGCGTCGGGCACGGCGAGTCCGCGCGCCGGGGCAGACGGGGAGCGGGCCCGGGTCACCGTCGCCCCGTCCCGGCCGGTCGCGGGTGAGCCCACGGCCGTCGACCTGCGCGTGGACACCGACGCGGGCCCGGTGCGCGACCTTCAGCCCTGGCTGGGCATGGCCGGCCACATGTTCGTCCGCGATCCGCGCAGTGACTTCTTCGCCCACGTCCACGAGCTGGACTCCATGGCGCGGTCGAGCGTGCCCGGTGCTCTCCCGCGGGACGAGACGGTCGGGCGGTTCGGGCCGGTGCTCCGCTTCACCTACAGCTTTCCCGCACCCGGTCGCTATGTGGTCTGGGTGCAGTACTGCAGGAACTTCACCGTCCGCACCACCCGCGTGACGATCGACGTCGCGGCCGAGGGGAATTGACATGACGAAGCGCCGGCTGTGGACCGTGACAGGAGGCGTCGTGACCGCGGTCGTGGCGCTCTGCGCCCTGTTGATCGCCGGGTCCGGAGAGGAGGAGCCGGGGACCGTGCTGACGGGCAGTTCGGACCACTACGACGTACGCGTGCGCCTTGACCGCCTCACCACCGCCACCACGACGGCGGACATCGAGGTCACCGGACGGGGCCGCGATCCGGGGGACCTGGGCGGGGCGTCGGTGGAGGCGGTGATGGAGCGGATGGGCCACGCGATGCCGCCGCTGGCCGCCGAGGCGCTGGGCGACGGGCGGTTCCGGGCGCGCGGCCGGTTGTTCGCGATGGCCGGCGAATGGCAGCTCGGTGTGCGACTGCGCACGGCGCGGGGCGCCTCGGAACTCGCGACCCTGACGGTCGTCGTCCCTTCCGGCGCGTAACCGGCGACAGCGAGCTGCCATGGCCGGATCATGACACCGATGTGCCCGGGAAAACGCTCCCGCGCGGGCGATAATCGTCTTCACAAGCAAATGGGACGGCACTTCATGAGAGTGCAGAACCGTCGTTGATCGTCGGTGTTATCCGTAATCGCCGACAAGAAATGGGAACCCCACATGCCCGTGCACGATTCGCCTTTCCGCTCCGTCCACCGCAATGTGACCCTCGCGAGCCTGTGTGTGGCCACGGCCCTCACGGCGTCCGCCCTCGTGATGACGCCGGCGTTCGCCGATTCCTGCGCCACACCTGTCACGTCGCTCCAGGTGGCCGTCGACCACGTCGGCAACAACGGCTGGGACTGAGCGCCCCCACGCACGCCTCGTACGACGAGGCCGTCCACCGACACCCCGCCACCGGTCCGCCGGTGGCGGGGTGTCGGTGTGTGCGCCCACCTCGGCGGCCGAGGGAGCCGACGCCGGTATGGGGCAAATATAGCCACGCTTCCTAACGTGACTCCGCGGATTGTCCCCTGCCTTCGCGGGCTGTCACGGCTGTAGAGGAAGAATATGACCGACACCGGCGGTGCCTGGTTTCACCACAGTGGCCAGACCCTGGATCCGGACCTCCGTCTGGTGTGCTTTCCCCATGCGGGCGGCACACCGAATTCCTTCCGAGGATGGGCCTCCCGGCTGCCGGCGGGCACGGGCGTGCTCGCCGTCTGCTACCCCGGACGTCACCAGCGCCTCGCGGATCCGCTGGTGCGCAGCATGGAGGTCATGGCCGACCGGCTGGCCGAGGCGCTGCTGCCGTACACGGACAGGCCGTTGGCCTTCTTCGGGCACAGCATGGGCGCCGGTGTCGCCTACGAGGTCGCCCTGCGGCTGGAACGGCGCGCGGGAGTACGTCCCCTGCGGCTCTTCGCCTCCGCCTTCCGCGCCCCGCACCTGCGGGAGCCCGTCGAGCTGCCGACCGACGACGCCGCGCTCGTCGACGAGCTCCGTCGCCTCGGCAGCGCCTCCACGAGCGCGCTCGACCACCCGGACCTGCTCCGCGTGGTGCTCCCCACCCTGCGGGCGGACATGGAGCTGGTCGCCGCGTACGGCGCGCGCCGCCCCGAACGCGTCGGCTGCCCCCTGGTCGCCTACGCGGGGGACCAGGACCCCGGCTGCGGCCCCGACGCCATGCGTGGATGGTCCGAGCTGACCGGGTCCCGGTTCGAGCAACGCTCCTTCGCGGGCGGCCACTTCTATCTGGAACCCCGCGAGGCGGAGCTGCTCGCCGACCTGTCCGGTCATCTCGGCGACGATCTGCGGCTGCGGCACGCCATCGCGACGCTCGGCGGTCGCCGTGACTGACGCCCGGCCCCTCTCGCACGGCCAGGAAGCCCAGTGGTTCCTGAACCAGTTGGTCCCCGGCGCCACCGCGTACCTCACCGGAGTCGCCGTCAGGATCCGCGGAGCGGTGGACGTCGCCGCGCTCGGACGGGCCGTGGAACTGCTGGCCGTACGGCACGAGATGCTGCGCTCGACCTTCACCGCGGACGGCGGCCGGCCGGTGCGCCGGGTCCGGACGGTGAGCCGGCTGCGGCTCGAACATCACGCACTCGGCGCCGTGGGCGAGGAGGAACTGCGCGGCCGGGTCGCCGACGCACTCGCCGCGCCCTACCGTCTGGACGAGGACGGCGCGTTCAGGATCGTGCTGTGGACCAGGCCCGACGGTGACGCGGTCCTGCTCGTCGGCGGCCATCACATCGCCACCGACGCGGCGTCCGATGCCGTGCTCCTGCGCGACCTGCTGCGGCTGTACGCGTTCTGCGCCACCGGCACCGATGCCCGGCTGCCCGTCCTGCGGGGCGGCTTCGACGAGGAAGTGGCCAAGGAGCGGGCGTTGCTGGCCTCGCCCCGCGGTGCCGAGCTGGGACGGTACTGGCAGCGGATCTGCCACGGCTCGGCAGCCGCCGAACTGCCCACGGACCTGCCCCGCCCCGCCACGCCGTCCCTGTCCGGAGCGACCTGCCGGGTGGCCGTGCCCGCCGCGACGGCCACCCGGCTGCGCGAGGTCGCGCGGGCCGCCGGGGTCACCCCCTTCGCCCTGCTGCTGGGCGCCTTCCAGGGCCTGCTGTACCGCTCCACACGGCAGCGCGACTTCCTGATCGGCTGTCCGGTCACCACCCGGATGAGCTCGAACAGCCTTCACCTGGTCGGCAATTTCATCAACACGATCGTCCTCCGGGCCGCGATCACACCGTCGACGTCCTTCCACGACCTCGCCTTCGCGGTCACGGAGCAGGTCAGGACCGGCGTCGACGCCATCCGTTACCCGTTCTCGCTGGTGGCCCGGGACCTGGGCCGGGCTCCGGCGGCCGGAAGGGCCCGGGCGTACGCGATCTCGTTCAACATGCTGAGCACCGCCCACCTGGAACCCCCGCTCCGCCCGGTCCTCGAGACCGGCCGCCCCGACGCCACGACCGACTACGCGGGGCTCGCGCTCCGCCCGTACCCCCTGCCCCAGCAGGAGGGCCAGCTCGACCTCGGGGTCGACGTCGTGCAGGGCGCGGACACCCTGACGTTCGACTTCCGCTACGACGGGGCGCTGTTCGAGCGGGAGACGGTGGAACGCCTGGCCCACCACTACGTCCGCGCCGTGGAGATCGCCACCTCCGCCCCGGCGACGCAGGTCGCGAGAGCACCCCTGTGGGCCGCCGCACCCGTCGTGCCGGCCGCACCTGCCGCACCTGCCGCGCCCTGAATCACCGACATCCAAGGAGTTTCCGCATGCCCGCGCAGCCTCTCGACACCCTCGTGACGCGCCTTGAACGCAACGCACGCGAACTGCCGGACAAGGACGCCGTCGTCTTCGTACGACCGAAGGGGGACGAACGCGTCGAGGAGCGGCTGACGTTCGGGCGGCTGCGCGAGGAGGCCCGGGCGGTCGCCCGGTGGCTGCGCGTCCACTGCGCCGACGACGAGCGCGTCCTGCTGCTCTACCCCTCCGGCACGGACTTCGTGAAGGTGCTCGTCGGCTGCCTGTACGCGGGAGTGGTGGCCGTCCCGGCGCCCGCGCCGAGCGGTGGCGGACGGCGTGCCGCGCGCATGGCGGGGGTGGCGCGGGACGCGGATGTGACGATGGTCCTGACCGACTCCGCGCATCTGTCCGCCGCTCAGGAGTTCCTCCAGGACGCGGGTCTAGGTGCGCTGCCCTGCGTGGCCACGGACACCGTCGAGTTCGGCACGGAGGGAGAGCTGCCGGAGCCGCGGTACGACGGCGACAAGGTGGCCATCCTCCAGTACACCTCGGGATCGACCAGCGACCCCAAGGGAGTTCTCCTCACCCACGGAGCCCTGGCGCACAATCTGTGGCTGATCGAGACGGCCCTCGGCCCCGACCGGGAGACCCGGGCCTGCAGTTGGCTGCCGCCGTACCACGACATGGGGCTGATCGGCATGCTCCTGTCGCCTCTGTATCTGGGCGCCGGCGTCGTCCTGATCTCTCCGATGGACTTCCTGCGTCGCCCCCGGCTGTGGTTCGAGCTGATCCAGGAGCACCGGAGCACCTTCACGACCGCCCCGAACTTCGCCTACGACCTGCTCGCCAAGCACATCACGGACGAGCAGCTCGCCGGCCTCGACCTCTCCAGCCTGCGCTGGGCCCTCAACGGCTCGGAGCCCATCGACGCCAGGACCCTGGAACGCTTCAGCACCCGCTTCGCGGCCGCCGGCTTCGATCCCCGCGCGCTCAAGCCGTGCTACGGCATGGCCGAGACCGCCCTCTTCGTCGCGGGCACGCCCTCGGACAGCGGCCCGGTCATCACCTCGGTCGATGTCGCGGACCTGGAGAAGAACCTCTTCACGCCGTCCGCGGGGGGCCGGGCCGCCCGCCGACTGGTCAGCAGCGGCCGGGTGGTCGACCTCGACGTACGGATCGTCGACCCGGAATCGGCCGCCGAGCTGCCGGACGGCTCGGTCGGCGAGATCTGGGTCCGCGGCGGGAGTGTCACCCCGGGCTACTGGCGCAACCCCGAGCAGACCGCCCGCGCCTTCGACGCGACAACCGCGGCCGGCGAGCGCGGTTTCGTGCGCACTGGTGACCTCGGGGCCCTGCACGACGGCGAGCTGTATGTGACGGGCCGCATCAAGGACGTCCTCATCGTCCGGGGCCGCAACCTCTACCCCCACGACATCGAACGCGAGGTCGCCACCCTCCACGAGGCCTTCCAGGGACTGCAGACCTGCGTGTGCGCGGTGCCCGCCGCCCGCGAGGAGATCGTGGTCCTTCAGGAGTTCCGGGCGCCCTCCGGCATGGACGCCGATCCCGCCGACGTCACCCGCACGGTGCGCGGCGAGCTCGGTGAACTGCTCGGCGTACGGGTCTCGAACGTCGTCCTGCTGCGCCCCGGCCATGTGCGTCGCACGAGCAGCGGCAAGGTGCAGCGGTCGCTGATGCGGGAGCTCTTCATGGCCGGTGAGCTCAAGCCCCTGCACGAGGACCTCGACGCGGAGATCGTCCGCCGTTACCGCGCGCAGGGCGCCGCCGTATGACCTCGACACGCGGTTCGGCACCGGAAGCGGGCGAGGCCGTGGCGGTCCCCGCACCGGCAGGGGAAGGGGCGGCGTCCGGCGCGAGCTCGCCCCCGGCACCCCTCGGGCTCCCGGCGTCGTACGCCGCGGCCCTTCGGCTCGACGAGGGGCTCGGCGACCCGGACGATCCCGGCAGGCTCTTCTCGTACGCCCGCAGCGGCGCCCTGGACGACGGCGAGGCGTTCCCCCTGGAGATGTGCCGGGAGCTCGATGTGCTGGGGCTGCCGCGCGCCTATGTGCCGGCGGCCCACGGCGGCACCCTGGAGGGATACGACGAGGCGATTCAGCTCATGCGAGCCGTCGCCCGGCGGGACATGACCGTCGCCGTCGCGCACGGCAAGACCTTCCTGGGCGCCGTCTGTCTCTGGGTCGGCGGCGACCGGGAACAGGCCGCCCGCCTCGGGGAGCGGATCGCCACCGGGGCGGTCGTCTCGTGGGGTCTGACCGAGCGCGACCACGGCAGCGACCTGCTGGCGGGCGAGGTGACCGCCGACCGAACACCGGGCGGCTATCGCCTCACCGGCGAGAAATGGCTGATCAACAACGCCACGCGAGGCCACCTCGTCTGTGTGCTCGCCCGTACCTCGCGGGACGGAGGGCCGCGTGGCCTCAGCCTGCTCCTCGTGGACAAACAGGCCCTGCCCCCCGGCACGTTCCGCCCGATGCCCGCCGTGAAACTCCACGGAATCCGCGGCGCCGACATCAGCGGTATCGCCTTCACCGGCGCCGAGGTGCCGCACTCCGCGCTGATCGGGCGGGAGGGCGGCGGCGTGGAGACCGTCGTCAAGAGCCTGCAGCTGACGCGCACGCTGTGCAGTTCGCTGTCGCTGGGCGCCGCCGACCAGGCGCTCGGCATGAGTCTCACGTACGCCCATGAGCGGACCAACTACGGCCGCCTGCTGATCGATCTGCCGCAGACCCGGCGCCTGATCAGCGAGTCCTACGCCGATCTCCTCCTGGCGGAGGCGGTGTCGCTGGTCGCGGGGCGCGGCATCCACACGCTGACGGGGGAGCTCGCGGTCGCCTCGGCCGCCGTGAAGTTCTTCGTGCCGACGCTGGTGGAGGGGCTCGTCGCGAAGCTGACGCGGGTCATGGGCACGCGGTCGCTGCTGGTCGGCGACACCTACCGGCACGGCCGCTTCCAGAAGGTGCAGCGCGACCATCGCATCGTCGGCATCTTCGACGGCAACACCGTCGTGAATCTGCACTCGTTGATCAACCAGTTCCCCCAGTTGGTACGGGGATACCGGCGAGCTCGCGTGGACAGCGCCGGCCTGTACGCCGCCACCGCGCTGCGCGAACCGCTGCCCGGCTTCGACCCGGGCCGTCTCGAGCTGCTCACCCGCTCCGGATGCAGCCCGGTCCAGGCGCTGCCCGCCGCCTGCGATGCGCTGAGCGAGCTGGCCGCCAGCCGGGAGGTGCCCGCTTCCCTCGGCCGGCTGGCCGCGCGGACGCGGGCCGTCGCGGACGAGCTCCACGAACGGCTGGCCGAGCACCGGCCGACCGCGATCGAGGTCCCGGCCGGGGCCTTCGTGCTGGCCGAGCGGTACGCCCTGTGCTTCGCGGCCTCGGCCGCGATCCATCTGTGGCTGCACAACCGTCACGACGTCGACGATCCGGTGACGGCGAGTCTGTGGGAGTCCGGTCTGTGGCTGGAGGCCTGTCTGACGAATCTGCTGCGGCGGCTCGGGCCGGGGACCCCCGGTCCGCACGACGGCGACGGCGTCAGCCCGACCGGAGACAGCCCGGCCGACGGCCGCTCGGCCGGCGGCGGTTCGGCCGACGACACCCCGGCGGACGGCCGCCCGGCCGATGACAGCCCGGTCGACAGCCGCCCGGCCGATGACGGTCCGGCCGACGTCTTCGAGCGGCTCGCGGTGCCGCTCCTCGCGCAGCACGCCGAAGGCCGGCTGCCATCCCTCCTGCCCTACCCGCACCCCGAGGACCGCCGATGACCACCCTGCCCGGCCCGCCCCCGGTGCTCGCCGACCCGGACCTCCCCGAGCCGCTGGAGCAACTGCTGGGAAACCCGCTCGATCCGGACAACCCGCTCTGCTACGACGCCTTCCTCGCCGCGGACGAACGGGGCGACCTGCTGCCGGCGGGCCGCGCCCTGCTGGACTCGTTCGGACTCGGCGCCGAATTCGTCCCCCGAGCGTTGGGCGGCCGGCTGCGCCAGGCCGACGAGCTGGCGCGTCTGCTCCGACCACTCTTCCGCCGGGACGGATCCCTGGGACTCGGCCACGGCGCCATCAACCTCATCGCGAGCGCCCCGGTGTGGTCCGCGGGATCCCCCGGACAGCACCGCCTGCTCGCGGATCTGCTGCTCGCGGGCGGCCAGACGGCAGGGGCGTACACCGAACTGGCCACCGGCCACGATCTGGTCGCCTCGAAGGTGAGGGCCGACCGGCAGGGGAGGGGCTGGTCCCTCTCCGGCCGCAAGGAGGTCATCAACAACGTGACCCGGGCCCACGCCGTGACCGTCCTCGCCCGCACCAGCGAGCAGCCCGGAAGCCGCAGCCACTCGCTGTTCCTGCTCGACATGGACTCCGTGCCGCGCGACCGGCTGCGTTTCCTCCCCCGGTTCCGTACCTCGGGGCTGCGGGCGATCCACCTCGGCGGCGTGGCGTTCGACGGCTGTCCGCTCCCCGAGTCCGCGCTGATCGGGGAGGAGGGCGGAGCGCTGGAGTCCGTACTGCGGGCCTTCCAGGTCACCAAGGCCGTGCTGTCCGGAGCGACGCTGGGCTCGCTCGACACCCAGCTTCGCACGGTCACGGCGTTCGCGGCCGAGCGCCGGCTCTACGGCCGGCCGGTGAGTGAACTCCCGCATGCCCGTGCGGCGTTGACCGGGGCGTTCATCGATCTGCTCATCGCCGACTGCCTGTCCACGACGGTGTGCCGGGCGCTGCATGTGCTGCCCCGGATGACGAGTCTGTACGCGCCCGCGGTGAAGTACCTCGTTCCGCTGCTGACCCAGGAGGCCATGGACAGCCTGGCCGTCGTCCTCGGCGCCCGCTCCTTCCTGCGGGAGGGCGCCCAGGGAATCTTCCAGAAGCATCTGCGGGACCTGCCGGTCGGCTCCCTGGCCCATTCCGGGGCGACCGTCTGCCAGGCGACGATCATTCCCCAACTGCCCCGGCCGGCCCGCCGGAGCTGGTTCGTGACCCCGCCCGCGCCGTCCGCGCTGTTCCGGATCGACGCTCCGCTGGACGACCTGGACTTCCAGCGCCCGGGGATCACCGCGGCGGCCGACGACGGACTGCTCGCGGTCCTGCCGGACGCCGCCGAGCAGTTGCGCTCCGATCCGGTACTGGGCCCGCTGTGCGGCCGGTTGACCGACTCCCTGCGGGCTCTGCGGGACGACTGCCTGGCCCTCACCCCGCGCAGCGCGACCCCACTGGCCGAGCCCTGGGGCTTCGAACTCGCCGAGCGGTACGCCCTGTTGGCCGCGGCCGCCGCCTGTCTGGGTGTCTGGCGGCACAACCGTGACAGGCCGGATCCCTTCCTGCGCGACACGGCGTGGCTGGCGGCCGCCTTGCGGCGGCTGACCGTCCGGCTCGGACACGCACCGGGACCGGACGTGGACACCCGGGCCGTCTTCCAGGAGCTCACCGAACGCTGCGAGCGGAACACCGCCTTCGACCTGATCGGCCGCCGTCTTGCCTGACACCGGCCGGCGCACGGTGCTCGCCCCACCTCATCTCTTCATCCGTCCCCTGCCCCTGAGGAGCCAAGCCATGACCTCCACCGCCCCCGAACACGACCGCCTGACGCCCCCCGACCCGCAGGAGCTGAGCCACTGGCTGCGGGAGCGGGTGGCGTACTTCGTCGAATGCCCGGCGACCGACATCGCCACGGACGTCAAGCTCGTCGAGTACGGACTGGACTCGCTGTACGCGCTGACGCTCTGCGGCGATATCGAGGACACGTTCGGCATCCCCGTATCGCCGACGCTGGCCTGGGACTACCCGACCATCGACGCCATCGTGGGACTGCTGGCCGCCCCGCGGCAGAGCTGAACGCCCGCGGGCCCCCTCCCC
>NZ_JBSFZS010000109.1:0-26403 GCF_053600395.1 Streptomyces sp. NPDC005070
GGCCTCATCGACCCGGCGTGGTTCGACACCACCGACTGCTACCAGTACGCGCGGGTCGGCCGGAAGCAGGCCCAGCGCTCGGGCTTCCCCTTCGTCTTCGTGCCCGACGTGTACGACTGGGACTACATGAAGGCGGAGGCCGCGGGCACCGTCACCAAGTCGGCCCTCGCCGGGGAGATCCTCTACGGCAACAACTACGGCAAGAAGTCGCTCCAGAAGACCTACCTGGCCCAGGCCACGGCCACCGGGCGGGTCACCATCTCACCGCTGCACAAGGTCACTTCGGTCGCGCCCGCGTCCGGCGGCGGCTACACGGTCCTGATCGACCAGATCGACACCACCGGTGGCACCACGGCCACGAAGACGGTGACCGCGGACCGGGTGTTCTTCGCGGCCGGCAGCGTCGGGACGAGCAAACTCCTGGTCCGGCTGAAGGCGACCGGCGCGCTGCCCGGCCTCAACGGCGAGATCGGCAAGGGCTGGGGCGACAACGGCAACGTCATGTGCGGGCGCGCCAACCACCTGTGGGATCCGACCGGTTCGCTCCAGGCCAGCATCCCCTGCGGGGGCATCGACAACTGGACCGCGGGCGGCGCGTTCGCCGAGGTCGCGCCGCTGCCCACCGGCATCGAGACCTGGGCGTCCTTCTACCTGTCCATCACCAAGAACCCGAACCGCGCCCAGTTCACCTGGAACGCCGCGACCGGGGCCGTCGACCTCAACTGGCAGACCGCCTGGAAGCAGCCGGCCATCGACATGGCGAAGACGATCTTCGACAAGATCAACGCGAAGGAGGGAACGATCTACCGGACCGATCTCTTCGGCGTGTACAAGATCTGGGGCGACCATCTCACCTACCACCCGCTCGGTGGCGCCGTACTCAACAAGGCCACCGACAACTACGGCCGCCTGCTGGGACATTCGGGCCTGTACGTCATCGACGGCGCGCTGATTCCGGGCAACACCAGCGTCAACCCGTTCGTCACCATCACCGCCCTCGCCGAACGGAACATCGAGAACATCATCGCCGTGGACCTCTAGGCGGTGCGGACCCCGAGAGGGGTCCGGATCCGCTCAGGGGGCCGCGGCAGTCTGCCGGCCGCACGCGTTCAGTGGGTCGGCAGCACGCACACGGCGTCCAGTCCCAGCACATGGTTGAGCCGGCCGAACGCCAGCCAGGAGCCGACGCTCATGGTCAGTTCCACGATCTCCCGCTGGCTGTACAAGGCCGTCATCCGTGTCCAGAAATCCTCGTCAAGACCGTGGTGATCCAGGGCGTACCGCTCCGCGTACTCGGCGGCCAGCCGCGTACGGTCGTCGAAGGCATCGGTGGTACGCCACTGGGTCACCGCGTCCGCGAACTCCTCCTCGACCTTCAGGCCGTCGCGCTCCGTACGCCAGTCGAGGCAGAACAGACACCCGTTGATCTGCGCGATACGCAGCCGGGCGGCCTCGAACTCGCGCAGGCCCAGGGTCGTGTGCTCGTACACCGACAGGGAGAAGTTCGCGGCGGCCATGCCGATGCCGGGCACCATCTCGCCCCAGACGTATCCGATCGGTTCCTGTCCTTCGGGAATGTCGACGCGCAGGGTCATGGGTCACTTCCTTCCGAGCCGGCCGACTGCGGGACGCAGCGGGACGTCGAGTGCGTCGTAGAGTCCTGGCTCCGCGTCCACCAGCCAGTCGATGGCGCCGACCAGGCGGCCGACCGCGGTGGCGTTCCCGCCCGCGGACCGGTTCTCGCCCTCGTCGGTGGCCGCGACGGTGACCTCGATCCGCGGGCGGCCCTCGATGATCACCCGGTGGGCGCCGTCGCCGTCGGGCGGCGAGGGCCAGTCCGGTGCGCAGGAGGCGTGGATACGGGTGATGTGCTCGATGACGATCCGGGGCTCGCCCCCGACGATCCCCCGCACCTCGAAGCGGACCGCGCCCTGCGTGCCGGCCGCGAACTCGCCCATGGTGCGGGTGCTCACGGTGCCGGTCAGCGGGCGGCGCTCCATCGTCTCGGTGATGTCGTCGAGTTCGACGCCGAGGGCCCGTGCCATGAGCCGTATCTGGCCGCCCCACACCATCGTCGGGATCGACGGGGCGAGCATCAGCGGCTCGTAGTCCATGGGCTGCCCCATGCCGACCAAGTACCGTACGGACTCCTCCTGTTCGTACGTGGAGTAGTCGAAGATCTCCTGGCAGCGGATGGCGTCGATCGTGGTGCCCAGACCGCTGATCAGCAGGGGCAGGACGTCGTTGCCCCAGCCCGGATCGACTCCGGAGACGAACAGGGAGCCGCCCCCGTCGGCGATGGCGGCGAGCACGGGGTCCCGGAACTCGGGCGGGGCGCTGCGCTGGTCGTAGAGCGGATAGAGGGCGGGTGTGACGACCACCGCGCCGGCCCGGATCGCCCCGGCGATGTCGGCGAGGGCCTCGTCGGGGCGGATGTCGCCGGTGGCCGCGTAGACGACGGCTCCAGGCCCCGAGGCCAGGACCGCGTCGATGTCGTCGCTCGCCGCGACGCCGAGGCCGTGACCGAGTCCGGCGAGCTCGCCCGCGTCACGGCCGACCTTGCCGGGGTCGTGGACGAGCACGGCCGCGAGTTTCAGTTTCGGGTGGGCCTCGACGGCGCGGATGGCCGCGCGGCCGACATTGCCGGTACCCCAGACCACCGTGGAAATCATGCGGCGGAGGGTAGCGAGACGGCCTCGAGGTTCCTATAGCCGCGACCGGGGAGAGTTCCGGGCGCCGACGAGAACGACCCGACAGGCCCTAGTCTCGCAACATGGCCAAGTACTTCGACGTTCACCCGGAGAACCCGCAGCGGCGCGTCATCACGCAGGTGGTGGAGATCGTCCGCAGCGGCGGGCTGATCGTCTATCCGACGGACTCCTGCTTCGCTCTCGGTTGCGCGCTCGGCAACCGGGACGGTATCGACCGCATCCGCTCGATCCGACAGCTCGACGAGCGCCACCACTTCACGCTCATGTGCGAGGACTTCGCCCAGCTCGGGCACTTCGTACGGATCGACAACGCGGTCTTCCGCACGGTCAAGGCGGCTACGCCCGGCCGCTACACGCTCATCCTCCCGGCGACGAAGGAGGCTCCGCGCAGGCTGCTGCACCCGAAGAAGAAGACCGTCGGGGTGCGGATCCCCGATCACGCGGTCGCGCAGGCGATCCTGGCCGAACTCGGCGAGCCGCTGCTGTCGAGCACCCTGCTCCTGCCCGACGAGGACAAGCCGCTGACCCAGGGCTGGGAGATCAAGGACCGCCTCGACCACGTGGTCGACGCCGTCATCGACTCCGGCGACTGCGGCACCGAGCCGACGACCGTGGTCGACTTCTCCACCGCGGAGCCCGAGCTCGTACGCCTCGGAGCCGGCGACCCCTCCCGGTTCGAGTAGGTCCCGGAAACGGCGCGCGACGTGGGTCGTCCTCGCGGAGGACCCACGTCGCGGCCGATGCGGAGATGTCAGGTACGGCGGGTCAGCTCGTCGTCACGGCGGTGTCGTCCACGACGAAGCTGGTCTGGAGCGAGGAGTCCTCGACTCCACTGAACTTGAGGCTCACCGTGGTGCCGGCGAACGAGGACAGGTCGAAGGTCTTCTGCGTGTAGCCGGTGGCCTTGTTGAGGTTGGAGTAGGTCGCCAGCGTGGTCGATCCGGCGGTGACCGTCAGCTTGTCGTACTGCGAGCTGGTGGTGGTCTCCGCGGTGTCGATGTGCAGCCAGAAGGTGAACGACGCCTTGCAGCCGCTGGGGATGGTCACCGACTGGGAGAGCGTGTCGGTGTGCGTGGAGCCGTAACCGTCCAGCCAGGCCTTGTACGAGCCGCCGTGGGACGCCTCACCGGAGTCGGTGGTGATGACTCCGCTGGTCGCGGTCCAGGTGGTGGCGCCGGACTCGAACCCGGGGTTGCCGAGCAACTGCGACGAGGTGCAGGTGCCGCCGCCGGTGGGACTGACGGTCCAGGTGAACGACGCGGTGCCGGTCGCCCCGGTGCTGTCCGTGACGGTCACCGTGGTGCTGTAGGTGCCGGCGGTGGTCGGGGTCCCGGTGATCGCGCCGGTGGAGCCGCTGATCGACAGCCCGGTGGGCAGGCCGCTGGCGGAGTACGTCAGGGAGCCGCTGTTGGTGCTGCTGGCCGAGACCTGCAGGCTCACCGCGGTCCCCACGGTGGAGGACTGGCTGCCCGGGTTGGTGACGGTCACACCGCTGGTCGGCGGGGTGACGTGACCGCCGACGGCGATGCCCGCGAAGGCGTTCGCCACACCCGCGTACTGGGTGGAGCTCGCGCCGTACAGCGCGGTCGCGGCGTTCAGCGCGGCGGTGCGGGCACCCGCGTAGTTGGTGGTGGACGTCATGTACGTCGTCAGTGCCTTGTACCAGATCTGCAGCGCGGCGGCGCGGCCGATGCCGGCGACGGCGACACCGTCGGAGGTCGAGCTGTTGTACGTGACCCCGTTGATGGTCTTGGAGCCGCTGCCCTCGGAGAGCAGGTAGAACATGTGGTTCGCCGGGCCCGAGGAGTAGTGGACGTCCAGGTTGCCGACGCCGGAGTACCAGGAGTCGGCGGAGGAACCGTCCTTGGACGGCTTGTCCATGTAACGCAGCGGCGTACCGTCGCCGTTGATGTTGATCTTCTCGCCGATGAGGTAGTCGCCCACGTCGGTCGAGTTGTTGGCGTAGAACTCCACACCGGTGCCGAAGATGTCGGAGGTCGCCTCGTTCAGACCGCCGGACTCACCGGTGTAGTTCAGACCCGCGGTGTTGGAGGTGACACCGTGGCTCATCTCGTGGCCCGCGACGTCGAGCGAGGTCAGCGCGTGGGTGCTGCTGGTTCCGTCGCCGTAGGTCATGCAGAAGCAGCTGTCGTCCCAGAAGGCGTTGACGTACGCCGTGCTGTAGTGGACGCGCGAGTAGGCGGCGACGCCGTTGTTCTTGATGCCGCTGCGCCCGAAGGTGTTCTTGTAGAAGTCCCAGGTCGTCTGGGCGCCGTAGGCGGCGTCCGCGCCGGCGGTCTGGGTGTTGGAACCCGCGCCGGTGCCCCAGACGTCGTCGGCGTCCGTCATCAGCGTGCCGGTGCCGGACGTGCCGTTGTTCAGCGAGTACGTCTTGTGGCTGCCACGGGTGGAGTCCGTGAGCTGGTACGTCGATCCCGACAGCGTGGTGTTCAGCGTGACCGTGCCGCTGTACTGGGTGTTGCCGGTGCCGGTCTGGATCCCCTCGTACCGGGTGATCTCCTTGCCGGTGGTGGCATCGGTGATGACGTGCAGCTTGCTCGGCGTGCCGTCGTCCTGGACACCGCTGACCACGGTCTCCCAGGCGAGCCGGGGGGTGCCGGTGCCGGCCCAGACGACCTTGCGGGCGCTGTCCGTCGCGGGCTTCTCCGCCTTCAGCACCTTGGCCGCCTTGAGGGCCTGGGCCCCGGCGGCGGACTTGGTCACGGACGCGGTGGTGCTCGCGACCTTGATGGCGTGCTTGTTGGCGAAGGTCGTGCTCACCGTGCCGGTGGCCTGCGAGGCGGGCGGGGTGTGCACCACGAGGTCGCCGCCGAGCACCGGGAGGCCGGCGTAGGTGCGCTCGTAACGGGTGTGCAAGGTGCCGTCGTTGTCCTTGACGACGTCCTTGACGACCAGCTTCTCCTTCGAGCCGAGGCCAAGCGTGCCGGCGGTCGCGGTGGTCTGCTTCGATGCCTTCGTCAGCAGCGCCGTGTGCTGGGCCGGGGTGAGCTTTGCCTCAAGTCCCCCCGTGCGGAGGGGGGTTGTGTGGGGGGCGGGCT
Source organism: Streptomyces sp. NPDC005070 (assembly GCF_053600395.1). NCBI lineage: Bacteria > Bacillati > Actinomycetota > Actinomycetes > Kitasatosporales > Streptomycetaceae > Streptomyces > Streptomyces sp. NPDC005070. Next base: position 5,771 of record NZ_JBSFZS010000109.1, read on the forward strand.
TGGCGACTGCCGGGACCGTCTGTATGCCGACGGCCAGGAACGCGGCGGTGGCCACCATGGCACCGGCCGCCGTCGCCTGACGGGGGAAACGTCTCACTCGTACTCCTACGCCTTCGGCCGCGGTCGGCGGCCGGTGACAGACCGGACAGACGGGATGTGCTGTCCGGGAAGCGCTGAGCAGGGCGCGCGGGAACGCGGCTGTGGGAAGACCATGGACGACCTGTCCCACAGGTGTGGGAAGGATTGCACTTTTGACCTAGCCATGACATGGCGTCACCGGCGATCGAGGGTTATCCCTACGCCCCCGCGCCGAAACCCCCGCCGCCCACGGCCGCTGATGGAACGACAGCTCTGCTGTGGCGGCTGAAAGAAGACTGCTCTGCCGCGGCCACTGCCAGAACGGACGACTCCGGCGCGGCGGCTGACAGAACGACAACTCGGCCGCGGCCGCTGGCGGAACGACGGCTCCGCCGCGGCCGTGCGGAACCCCGTCAGGGCCGGCCCGCTCCCGGCACCTCGACGCGGGTGGCGAGGACCTGACCGGAGCCGGGCTCCACCGGCGCGGACTCCGTCATGCCGCGCCAGACGGCGGCCACGACGAACAGCGTCCTCCTGTCCTGGCCGCCCAGTGCGCAGGCGAAGCCGCCGCGGTCGAGGCCCACCCGGTCCAGGACGGCGCCGCCCTCGGCGACGCGCACACAGCACCGGCCGGGCACGTCGGCGTACCAGACGGCGTTCTCCGCGTCGGCACAGATACCGTCCGGGACGCCCTCCCCCAGGTCGGCCCAGACCCGGCGGCCCGACAGAGCGCCGTCCGGGCCGATGTCGAAGGCGACCAGACCGTGCCGGTAGGAGTCGGCGACGATCAAAGTGGAACCGTCGGGGGTCACGGCCATCCCGTTGGGGAACGCGATGTCGTCGGCCACCTCACACACCGAACCGTCCGGGGTGACCAGCGAGACCGAGCCCGCCGCGAAGGCCTCACCCGCCATCGGGTCGAACCCCGCCCTGTTGACGTAGATGTTTCCCCGGCCGTCGACCACGATGTCGTTCCAGCCGGGCCGGCCCAGGTCCGCGTGCGTGGCCAGGGAGCCGTCGGGCTCCCGTCGGAGCAGCACGCCCTCCGCCGAGGAGACGATCAGCATGCCGTGGTCGGGGTGCCAGTCGGTGCACAGCGGCAGCGAAGCCACCCGCGCGATCACCTCGACGCGCCCGTCGGCCGGATCGAGGGCGAGGACCTCGCCCGCGGTCCAGTCGGAGAAGTAGAGCCGGCCTCCGTGCCAGCGCGGCGACTCGACCAGCCCGCGTCCTTCGAGCAGCGTCCGCATCTCGTCCATCCCCATCGCATCCTTCGCTCGGACCGGTCCGGCACCGGTGTCCCACTTCCAGAACGAACGGACACCGGCCGGATCGACAGATCCCGGACCGTCGAAGGGCACGGAGCGGCCGTGATCCTCGGCGGGCCGCGGTGATCGTCACATCGTTTAATGACCAAGTCGGAGGAGTCGTCCTCGAGCAGGAGCTGCCCATGTCGGCGACACAAGCCCCTTCAGCCAGCGGGCGGACCAGGCCCGGGGTACTGCAGCGGCTGGGTGAGTGGTGCGCCCGCCATTTCGTGATCGTCATCGTGGCGTGGCTCGTCGCCCTCGGCGTGCTCCAAGGGCTGAACCACTCGTTCGGCGGACAGTACTCCGACAACTTCCAACTGCCGGGAGTGCAGTCCACCGAGGGGCTGGACGTCCTCAAGGAGCACGATCCGGCGGCGGGCGGCTACAGCAGCCAGATCGTGCTGCGCGACACGCAGAAGCCGCTGACCGAGCTGAGTTCCCAGATGAGCCAGACCGTCAGCTCCCTGGAGAAACTTCCGCACGTCCTGTCGGCGCAGAACCCGCTTCCGCCGCCCGGCTCCCAGCCGTCCTCGGGGCAGTCCCAGCAGCAGAACGTCGGGCCGCTGTCCAGCGACGGGAAGACCGGCTACATCACGGTCCGTTTCGACGTGCAGCCCTCGACCCTCGGCGACGACTACCTCCACGGCGTGGACAAGGCCGTCCAGCCGCTGCGGTCCGCGGGAGTCGACGTCGAGTACGGCGGGCCACTGGGCGAACTGGCCAGGCCCGCGGCGAACGACAAGATCAGCGAACTGATCGGGTTCGCGGTGGCGATCGTCGTCCTGCTCGTCGGGTTCGGCAGTGTCATCGCGGCGGGCCTGCCCCTCTTGACCGCCCTGGTCAGCGTCGTGGGCGGGCTGGCCATCCTCGGCCTGCTCGCCGCCGCGACCACCTTCGCGACGGTGTCACCGACGCTCGCCACCATGATCGGCCTGGGCGTCGGTATCGACTACGCCCTGTTCCTGAGCACCCGTCACCGGCAGAACCTCGTGAACGGGGCCGACCCGGTGCGGGCGGCGGGCCGGGCCACCACCACCAGCGGACGGGCCGTCCTGGTCTCGGGCTGCACCGTGATCATCGCCCTGGCCGGGCTGTCCGTCTCCGGTGTCTCGTTCATCAGCAAGCTCGGCCTCGCGGCGGCCGTCACGGTCGTCTCGGCGGTGGCCGGCGCGCTGACCCTCGTCCCCGCCCTGCTCGGGCTCATCGGCAACCGCATCGACCGCTACCACGTGCGCACGCCGATCGCGGAGACGAACGCCGAGCCCGGCGCGCCCGTCACCGGCACCTGGCACCGCTACGCGCAGCGCGTCGAGCGGCGGCCCTGGTGGTTCCTGACCGGTGGCCTGCTCACGGTGCTCATTCTGGCCATCCCCGTGTTCACCATCCAGCTCGGGCACATCGGTGACGGCGCCGACCCGACCTCCTTCACTGACCGGCGGGCGTTCGACATCATGTCGGACTCCTTCGGGCCCGGTTCCAACGGCCCGCTGACGGTCGTCATCGACCAGACGGACGTACCGTCGGACAAGCGTTCCGCGCTGGCGTCACAGGCGCAGAAGACGGTGAACGACGTGTCGGGGGCGGCCGTGGTCACCCCGCTGACGGCCACCCAGGACGGGGACGTGCTGGTGGGCACCGTCTACTCCAAGGTCTCCCCGCAGAACCAGGACACCACGGATCTGACGAACCGCCTGGTGGACGACACCCTGCCGAAGGCCGTGTCCGGGTACACCGCCAAGGGCTATGTCACGGGGACGACGGCCGCGCAGGTCGACTTCCGCAACATCGTCGCGAGCCGGCTGCCCCTCATCATCCTCGTGGTGGTCGCGCTGGCCTTCATCATCATCCTGATCGTCTTCCGCGGCATTCTCGTCGCGCTCAAGGCGGCGATCCTCAACGTGCTGTCCATCGCCGCCTCCTACGGTGTCGTCGTCGCCGTCTTCCAATGGGGCTGGGGCGGGCCGGCGCTCGGGGTCTCGGGCAAGGTGCCCATCGAGAGCTATGTGCCGATGATGATGTTCGCGATCATCTTCGGGCTCAGCATGGACTACGAGATCTTCCTCCTGTCGCGGGTCCACGAGTTCTGGCTGCGCAGCGGGGACGCGAAGGCGAGTGTCGCGCACGCCCTGGAGATCACCGCCCGCGTGATCACCTGTGCCGCGCTGATCATGATGAGCGTCTTCGCCGCGTTCATCGTGAGCGACAACATCGTCGTCAAGATGCTCGGCCTCGGACTCGCCGTGAGCGTGCTGATCGACGCGACGGTCGTACGACTCCTGATGGTCCCGGCGGTGATGACCCTGCTCGGCCCCCGTGCCTGGTGGACACCACGCTGGCTGGACCGGATCCTCCCGCACATCGACCCCGAGGGCGACGAGCCCGACCTTCCGGCTCCCACCGGCCCACCGGCGGGCGGCTGAGACCCGTACCTGCGCCCACGGACGCGGGGCGCGTGCCGGTTCCTTCCCCCGCCCCGCTCCCGCCCCCGCCCCCGCGGAGGAAATGCGGGTGCTCCGGACGGTACGGATCCCTAGCATGACCGGATGCCCCGCATCGAACGCCTCCGTCCGGGCCACGCGCCCGCCCTGCTCTCGTTCGAGCGGGAGAACCGCGCCTATTTCGCCGCGACGATCCCCGACCGCGGCGACGCCTTCTTCGAGCGGTTCGACGCCCTCCTCGGCGAGCGTCTGGCCGAACAGGCCGCGGGAGGGTCCCACTTCCACCTCGTGGTGGACGACACCGGCGCGGTGCTGGCCCGCGTCAACCTGATCGATGTGGTGCACGGTTCGGCCGACCTCGGCTACCGCGTCGCCGAGCGGGCCACGGGGCGGGGGCTCGCCACGGCCGCCGTACGGGAGATGTGCGCCCTGGCCGCCGGCGCGTACGGCCTGAGCACCCTGCGCGCGCGCACGACCGCCGACAACAAGGCGTCCCGGACGGTTCTGGCCCGCACCGGATTCCTCGTCACCGGCGAGATCGAGCTGAACGGACGTCCGGGACTTCGCTTCTCACGCGAGCTCCCCGCCGCCGGCCCCGCCGGATTCCCGGCAACCGGGGCCGTGCTTCCGGCGGGGCGCGCGGCCCGTCAGGACAGTGGTTCGGCGGCAGGGTTGATCGGCGACTGATAGGCACCACTGGCCAGCATGCGGACCTCGCCAGCCGGGCTGATCTCGGCGCGGAGGATGCCCGTGTGATCGCTGTACACCGGGTTGCCACCCGGCCCCTGGGCAGTCGTCCGCTCGACGACCACCTCATCCGTCACCATGCGTGCGTCCGGTCCGGGATGGGTGAAGGTCAGCCGGTAGCGGTCCACAGTCTTCATCAGGCCCTCCGCGCCGAAGCGACAAATTCAGGTAATCGGGACTTTGTCTCCATCATGCGTCCCCGCACCCGCGGGCCGCTTCGCCCGCGCCGGGCCGCCCGCCGACCGGCGGAACGCCCGGCGGGGGCATCCGGTCACCGTGCGTGACGCCTCTCGCCACGGGACGCCGGGCAGTGTAGACATAGCTCATGGTCGGACTATTGGGTCGAACCCGGGCTCAGTCGACCCGCCGCCCCAGTACAGCGCGCCCCCAGCGCGGGCGACACGACGGCAAGCACAGGAACGGCCCGTCCAACGGGCTACGCTCCGCCATCGGCGGGCGCAGTGTCGCCGGACAGGTGTTCGTCCTGCAAGTGGTGATCGTGCTGCTCCTGGTCGTCGCCGCGGTGGTCGCACTGGTACTCCAGGTGCGGCATGACACGACGCAGGAGGCCCGCAACCGCTCGCTCGCCGTCGCGGAGACCTTCGCCAACGCCCCCGGCACCCGCGCCGCCCTAGACGCCCCCGACCCCACGGCCGTGCTGCAGCCCAGCGCCGAGGCCGCCCGCAAGGCGTCGGACGTGGACTTCATCGTCGTGATGAACACCGACGCGATCCGCTACACCCACCCCAAGCCCGACCGGATCGGCAAGAAGTTCATCGGAACCACCGCACCCGTCCTGGCCGGCCACTCCGTCGTCGAGCAGGTCAACGGAACCCTCGGACCGCTGGTGCAGGCCACCGTCCCCGTCGAGGCACCCGACGGCAAGGTCGTCGGCATGGTGTCGGCCGGCATCACCACGAAGAACGTGGGCGGCGCCGCCGACCACCAGCTCCCGCTCCTGCTGGGCGCCGCCGCCGCGGCGCTCGCCCTGGCGACCGCGAGCACCGCGCTGGTGAGCCGACGCCTGCTGCGCCAGACGCACGGCCTCGGCCCGTACGAGATGACCCGGATGTACGAGCACCACGACGCCGTGCTGCACTCCGTCCGGGAAGGAGTGATCATCGTCGGCGCGGAGGGGCAGTTGCTCCTGGCCAACGACGAGGCGAACCGCCTGCTCGACCTGCCCGGAGACGCCGAGGGACAGCACGTCCAGGGGCTCGGCCTCGACTCGGGCACCGCCGAACTGCTGGCCTCCGGGCGCGTCGCCACCGACGAGGTCCATCTCGTCGGGGACCGGCTCCTGGCCATCAACCAACGGCCCACACACCTGCGCGGCGGACCGGCCGGCAGCGTCGCCACGCTCCGTGACTCCACGGAACTGCGCGCGCTCTCCGGCCGGGCGGACATCGCCCGCGAACGGCTCAAACTCCTCTACGACGCCGGCGTGCGCATCGGCATGAGTCTGGACGTCACCAGGACGGCCGAGGAACTGACGGCGGTCGCGGTCCCCCGGTTCGCCGACTTCGTGACCGTGGACCTGGCCGACGCCGTGCTGAACGGGCAGGAGCCGGACGCGGGCACCGGGCTGCGCCGCACCGCCTCCGGCGGCATCCGCGAGGACGCGCCGCTCTATCCGGTCGGCGAGCACATCGGCTTCGTACCGTCCTCCCCGCAGGCCCACAGCCTGCGCACCGGAGAGGCCGTGGTCGAACCCGATCTCGGTGGTGCCCCGGGCTGGCTGGCCCAGGACCCGAAGCGCACCGCACAGGTCGTCGACTACGGAATCCACTCCCTCATCACCGTCCCCCTGCGCGTCGGCCCCCTGGTCATGGGCGTGGTCAACTTCTGGCGCTCCGAGAAGCCCGACCCCTTCGACGTGGACGATCTCGCCCTCGCCGAGGAACTGGTCGCCCGGGCGGCGGTCTCCATCGACAACGCGCGCCGCTACACGCGCGAGCACACGATGGCCGTGACCCTGCAGCGCAGCCTCCTGCCGCGCACCCTGCCCCACCAGAGCGCCCTCGACCTCGCCTACCGCTATCTGCCGGCGCAGGCGGGGGTCGGCGGCGACTGGTTCGACGTACTGCCGCTGTCCGGGGCCCGGGTCGCGGTCGTCGTCGGCGACGTGGTCGGCCACGGGCTGCTGGCCGCCGCGACGATGGGCCGGCTGCGTACGGCGGTCCACAACTTCTCCGCCCTCGACCTGCCGCCCGACGAACTGCTCGGACTTTTGGACGAGCTGGTCGGCCGGATCGACCAGGACGAGCTCCCCGAGGACAGCAGGGCCGCCGTCACGGGCGCCACCTGCGTGTACGCCGTCTACGACCCGACGACGCGGCGCTGTACCGTCGCCCGCGCCGGACACCCGCCGCCCGCGGTGATCCACCCGGACGGCAGCGTCGAGTTCCCCGACGTGCCGGCCGGCCCGCCGCTCGGCCTGGGCGGTCTCCCGTTCGAGACGGCCGAGCTGGAACTGGAGGAGGGCAGCCGGCTGGTGCTGTACACGGACGGCCTGGTCGAGGACCGGGAACGGGACATCGACGTCGGGCTCGACATGCTGCGCACGGCGCTGGCCGGAGCCGACCGCTCGCCTGAGGACACCTGCCAGACCGTGCTGAGCGCCCTCCTGCCGGACCGGCCGAGCGACGACATCGCCCTGATCGTGGCGCGTACCCACGCCCTCGATCCCGACAGGATCGCCTCCTGGGAGGTACCGTCCGAACCGGCCGCCGTGGGCGAGGTGCGTGCGTCGGTCAGCCGGCAACTGGCGCGCTGGGGGCTCGAGGAGCTGACGTTCACCACCGAGCTGATCCTCAGCGAGCTGGTGACCAACGCGATCCGCTACGGCAACGGGCCCATCCGGGTCCGCATGCTGCTGGACCGGGCGCTGATCTGCGAGGTCTTCGACGGCAGCAACACCTCACCGCATTTGCGGTACGCGGCGACGACGGACGAAGGCGGACGGGGCCTTTTCCTGGTCGCCCAGCTCACCGACCGCTGGGGCACGCGCTACACCCCCGAGGGCAAGGTCATCTGGGCCGAGCAGCCGCTGCCCTGAGGTCGGGTGGGGTTGGGCCTCCGGGCGGCGACGGCACGGCGAGGGCCGGACAGCGGGCGGGAAGAGGCCGGGCGCTCGACCGGGGCTTCTTCTGAAACTCAGCCTGAGCTTCTGGAATCATTCCAGGCTTCTGGATTGAGCCCGGGCTTCTGGACGCATCACAGGCTTCTGGACTGCGCCCGGGCTCCTGAATTCATCTCGGGCTTCTGGAATTCATCCCAGGCTTCTGGATTCGGCCGGGGCCTGGATCAGCCGGGGGCGGACGGTCCGCCGTCCCGGGTGTCCGACTCCCCCGACTCCCCCATCGGGGTCGCGCCTGCCGAAGCGCCCTCCGCGCCGCCGGCTCCGTCCACGGGTGTCATCGCGGCGGCGCCTCCCTGGAGCCTCTCCAGGTCGGAGGGGCGCACCTGGATGACGATCAGGGCGACCAGCGCGGCGACGACCGCGAACGCGGCGGCGGCAACGAACGCTCCCGAGATGCCGGACGTCAGCACCTGGCTGCTCCAGGGCGCCGGAAGCTGTCCCGTCCTGCGGAACTGCAGTTGCTGTGCCGGGGTCGCGGTCGACAGGAAGTTCGCGACCTGGTCCGTGGCCTCGTTACGGCTCGCCGTGCCGAAGACCGTGACCAGCACGGACAGGCCGAGCGATCCGCCGACCTGCTGGGTGGCGTTGAGGATGCCGGAGGCGGCGCCCGTGTCCTTGGGTTGCACCCCGGACACCGCCATCAGTGTCAGCGACACGAACTGCAGGCCCATGCCGAAGCCGAAGACCAGGGTGGGTCCGAGGATGCTGCCGAGATAGGTGCTGTCGACGTCGGTCAGCGTCAGCCAGCCGAGGCCGAGGGCGGCCAGGATCGCGCCCACCGCCATGAAGGGTTTCGGACCCCACCGGGGCAGCAGATTCGAGGCGACCCCCGCGCCGATCGCGATGATCACGCTCACCGGCAGGAAGGCGAACCCTGCCTTGAGCGGGCTGAACCCGAGGATGTTCTGCACGAACAGCGTCAGGAAGAAGAACATCCCGAAGATGGCGGCGGACAGGCTGAGCATCATCGCGTAGACGCCCGAGCGGTTGCGGTCGCGGAACATCCACAGCGGCGTGATGGGCTGTCTCGACCGGCGTTCGACGGCGATGAACGCGATCAGGAACACCAGGGCCGCTCCGAAGGACGCCAGGGTGAGGGGGTTGCTCCAGCCCTTCTCCGAGGCCCGGATGAAGCCGTAGACCAGCAGCACCATGCCGAGCGTGGACGTGATGGCGCCCAGGAAGTCGAAGTGGCCCGGGTGCCGCTCGGATTCCTTGATGTAGCGGGGGGTCGCGAGCACGATCAGCAGGCCGATGGGGACGTTCACGAAGAACACCCAGCGCCAGTCGAGCCATTCGACGAGGATGCCGCCCGCGAGCAGCCCGATCGCGCTGCCGCCCGCGGAGACGGCGGCGAACACGCCGAACGCCCGGTTGCGCTCGGGTCCTTCACGGAAGGTGGTGGTGATCAGCGACAGGGCCGTGGGTGAGGCGATGGCGCCGCCGACGCCCTGCAGCGCGCGAGCGGCGAGCAACTGCCAGGCGTCCTGGGAGAGTCCGCCGAGCAGCGACGCGAACACGAACAGCAGCACGCCGAACATGAACATCCGGCGTCTGCCGAGGATGTCGCCGGAGCGTCCGCCGAGCAGCAGCAGGCCGCCGAAGGTCAGCGTGTAGGCGTTGATCACCCAGGACAGGTTCTCGGTCGAGAAGCCGAGCGAGGTCTGGATGTGCGGCAGCGCGATGTTCACGATGGTGATGTCGAGAACCACCATGAGCTGGCAGGAGGCGATGACGAGGAGTGCGATACCTCTGCCTCGGCCCCGCTGCGGGGATTCGGCAGACTCGGAGGATGTCACGTGATCGGCCGTCATCGAAAGTGGCCCTGCATCGCGGGTCGGCGGTGAACATGGGTGCTCACTCCATCGACGTTAAGCCTGCCCGCCCCGCCTCACCAATCGATCAACGACCGGGCCCGGGATCCCGCTCCCACCTGGCCCGTTGCCCCAGCAGGGACGACGCGGACAGGACGCCGAGGGCCGCGGCCACGGTCGGTACGCCGTAGTCGAGCGGCCGGTGCGCGGGGGTGCCGAGCAACAGACCGCGCGGAGAATCGACTTGAGAAGCTGATGCCGAGCCAGGCCCCTGCGCGTGCGTCGTGCCGTACGCCGCGCGGCCGGTCGCCGGGGTCGCGTCGCCGGGCTGCGGGGCGACCCGGCGCGTGTGAACCTGCCGGTGTGGATGTCCAGGCACGCGACGCGGGACCCGGAGGCGCACGCCGGTCGGCGCCGGCTGCTGTGCTGATCGCGACGTGCGTCTCGACTCTGGTGGTCAACGCGAACACCTCAGCGGTGAGCATCCTGCTTCCGGCGATCAGCGCGGACACCGGAACGTCGCTGGATGTCCTGCAGTGGGCCGTCACCGGGTACTCACTCGTGGGAGCCGCGGTGATCGTCACCTCGGGGGCCCTCGGCGACGTGTTCGGACGGCGCCTGGTCTTTCTCGGCGGCCTGGCGCTGTTCATCGCCTCCTGCGTGCTCATCGCGCTGTCCGACAGTGGAGGCGGCGTGATCGCGGGCCGGGCGATCCAGGGGGCGGCGGGGGCGACGATCCTGGCCTGCGGAATGAGCCTGTTGTCCGTGTCCACCTCGGGAGAGGGACAGGTGCGGGCGGTGACGCTGTGGGGTGGTGCGTCGGCGGTGGGCGCCGCGGCCGGGCCGTTGCTCGGCGGCCTGCTCGTGGACGGCACGGGATGGCAGGGCTTGTTCTGGATCGACGCGGCGATCGCGCTCGCCTGCGTACCGGTCACCCTGAAAGGTGTCGCCGAATCCCGCGATCCGGATCGCAGCCGCTCGATCGACTTCGCGGGGACCGTGCTGATCGCCGGTGTACTCGCCCCGGCGCTGCTCGCACTCAGCGAGGGGGCCAGCTGGGGATGGACGTCAGCCGCGGTGCTGGGATGCTTCGCGCTGGCGTTGGTGTCGTGCGTGGCGTTCGTCGCGGTGGAGCGGCGGGTCGAGGCACCGCTGGTCGACCTGCGGCTGCTGAAGGATCGCGTACTGATCGGGGCGACGGTCGGGATCCTGTTGAGCGCGGGTGTCATCAACGGTCTGATGTACCTGGTCAGTCTCTACTTCCAGAACCCCGCCACGCTCGCGTTGAGCCCCTTCGAGGCGGGCCTCGCCACGCTGCCCGCGACGGTGGGTCTGATCGCGGTCACACCGCTCGTGCCCCGAATGGTCCAGCGGCTGGGCATCGGACCCGTGATCGCCGCCGGCTTCGCGGCGGCGACGGCCGGCTGTGTGCTGCTGTCCTTCGTCAAGGGCGACTGGCGCTACGCGGCCTTCGTCCTGCCGCTCGTGCTCCTGGCCGCGGGTCTGGGACTCGTCAACGGTCCGGCGAGTTCGGCGTCCACGTCGTCGGTGTCCGCCGACGATGTCGGAGCGGCATCAGGCATTTCGAACATGGCGCGATACATCGGTGCGGCGGCGTTCACGGCGGCCGTGGCGACGGTCAACGCGACGGTGGGACAGTCGCGGCGGTCGGAAGGCGACGGAGCGGCGGACGCGCTCGCGGCGGGCCTGTCCAGCGCGTGCGTGCTGCTCGCGATCGCGTCCGGGGTGGGCCTGCTCCTGTCGGTCCTGGCGGTCCGTGCCCGCCGACGCCGGGTCGGGCCGGGTGCCTACGGAGCAGCCGCGGCCTCGCACGCACTCACCGTCCCCGTCGAAAGCCAGTGACAGCGTGCGCGCTCGAAAACCACTTCGCCGAGGCGGAGGAAGACCGTAGGGTGCCGCCCATGGTGACTGCGACGGTCCGTGAGTGGAGCGACGAGGAGGGGTGGGGAGTGCTCGACTCCCCCGAGACCCCCGGCGGCTGTTTCGGCCATTTCGCCGACATCCAGGCGGCCGGCTTCCGCACGCTGTCACCCGGCCAAGAGGTGGACCTCACGTGGGAGGCCCCCGGCTTCAAGCAGGACGGGTACGACTACCGAGCGGTGAGCATCACACCTCGGCCTGCCTGACATCGACTGCTGTCCCGGGCTCGGTCAACCGTGGTACTCCGCGACCGCCGTGAGGTGTCGCCACAAGGTATCGAGGTACCGACGCCCGGTTCCCGCACCATCGCCTCCGCCTCCGCCTCCCCTGCGATCCTTCCAGGGGTTTGTGCTGCTCAGTTCACGTGAGACCGGCAAGGGGAGCGCTGGGTTGCCAGGAGACGGGCAGGACGACGTCGACGCCGTCACGGCGGGCCAGGGGCAGCAGTCGGCTCATGGTGGTGCCGAGGTCGTCGAACAGGTAGGGCATGGGGCGCAGCGGCCGGTCGAGGCCGAGGAAGAAGTCGTCCCAGTGCACCAGGATGACCCGCCTGGCCCCTGTCGCGGCCACGACCTCGTCCCAGTAGGTGTGCAGGAACTCGGCGGGCTGTTTGCCCAGCGTGCCGACGCCCAGGTAGACGACGTCGGCCTGGTGACCTCGCAGTGCTCCGGGCCGGTAGTTGGCGCTGGCTTGCAGCAGCACGCGGCCGTGGGGATGGGTGACGAGCACGGAGTAGGCGGTGCCGGTCTTCCAGGCACCGGCGCGCGCCGGCGGGACCAAGGGTTGATCGACGGTACCGGGGTAGTGGTCGCCCGGGCTGTGCACGGAGTCCAGGAAGGTCAGCGTGAAGCTGCCGTAGGTCGCGGTGTCGCCGTCGCCGACCACCCGCAAGGAGGACTCGGGGACCCCGAGGCCGCGCCCGATATTGGCGGTGGACTCCGACCCGACCAACTCGGCGCCGGTCTCCAGCGCCCACACCGGTGCGTCGAGGGCGTGGTCGTAGTGGGAATGCGCGCACATCACGGCGGCGAGGGTGTCCACCCGCAGGCGCTCGATGGCGGCACGGACCAGCGCTCGGTCCGGGGCGATCTTGCCCATGGCCACGCGCAGCATCCCCGGGCGGCTGACGAACCCGTCACTGAGCACCGAGGTCTGCCCGTCCGACAGCAGCACTGAACTGGTGCCCAGGAAATGAGCACTCAGCCCTTCACGGTGCGCAGCAGCGTGCTGCTGGTACGGCAGGTAGGGCCGCAGACTCGGGCGACCGATCGGCACCTTCATACGAGCATCCTCGAACCCCAGGGACGGGAGTGCCAACTCCGAACCTCGTGAGCCCGGCAGGTACTTCGCCATACACGAGCGTCCTCTCGGTCCGTCCTGGGCCCGTGGAAGGGTGCTCAACGATGGCCAACGTCGCGGCGCTGCTCCCGGACGGCTTTCATAAGTTCCTCGATGGCGGACTGGACTTCGCGGTCACGCAACTCGTCAATCGCTTCGAGAGCGGCGGCCGCGGCCTCACGAATGTCGTGGGGAAGCCCGTCGGAGGCCGTGAGTTGGTAGGCGGCCTTGCGGCGCGCCATGCGCTCGGCGGCGTCCACCGCGCCGGGGCCGGACAGCGGAAAGACGGAGGCACTGTATGCGGATATCCCCAGCACCATCATGTCCGCGATGCCGTCGGCGTACCCGAGCGCGGCGGCCTTCCCCTGGCCTTCACGAATGGTTGCGACGATGCGACGGCGGGACAGGGCCGTGCCCACGACGGCGCCGCCTCCCACGGAAAGGCCGCAGGTGACGGCGAGGAACGGCCCGCCCCAGGCGAAGCCGGTGAATCCTCCGAGGACCGCGAGCACGACCGTCCATGCAGCGGCTGTCCGGGAGCTTATTTGCTCGGGCGTGGTGTCCATGGTGGCAGTGTGCCAGCCGGGACGGACAAGCACCGGGGCCGCACAGGCCGTTGTCGGTCAGGGCCGGCCGGCTGTCCGCGCTGCCCGGGGATGCCTGCCCATGTGCGGCCAGTTCGGGGCCAGTTGGCTGGCGCGCACCTATCACCTATGGCAACGTCGAACGGGCTGAGGACTCCAGAGCCATTGCTGTACAGGTGCCGGCGCTGACGAGGAACGTGCCGGCCGCGTGCCAGGTCGAGCGGGGAACAGCGGGGACCCGGCCGCCAGCCAGGCCCCGTAACCACTCCGCCGCAGGTCAGCCCAGCAATCGGCCCCAGAAGACCCAAGCTTCTCAAGCTGGGTACTCCGACGTCGTGATCACACGCGGGCGTGTCTTGGCGATGTCGGCGAAATGCGCCCTGAACAGGACTGCTGCCAGCGGCTGTGGTCTCAGTTCTGGTCTCATTCGCTCCCGTCCAGCCCTGTCCAGAACGCTGATGACCATGCGCTCCGTCCCATGTCAGAACAGCCTGGCTTTGTTCAAGAGAACCGGGTTCTGGCACAGATCTTGGGGAGCGGTCACGGAGCGTTACCTCGGTGTTCGATTGCGAGGAGACGGTTCGCGTGAGACGGCGTACGCCTTGTCGTCCGGCAGCCGAGAATGACGCTTCCTCAGGTACCTGCCGGTCGCTGCTGTGGCCGGTTGTGGACGGTGATGGCGCTGGTCATGCAGACCAATGCACCGTTCTGGGACTCGCTGGTATTCGTAGGGATCGACGAGGTGGATGTCGAGGCGGTTACGGCCGTGTTCGGCACGGTCGAGGTGGTGGCGAAAGGTCGCGCGGCCGGGGCTGCATGTCCCGACTGCCGTCGATTCTCGGTCCGAGTCCACGACCGTTACGAGCGCAGGCTGAAGGACCTTCCGCTCGCTGATCAGGGCTTTGTCATCAGGCTGACGGTTCGGCGCTTCATCTGCGGGTCGGCGGACTGCCCGCGCCGGACATTCGCCGAGCCGTTCTCCCGGCTGACTGCCCCACATGCACGGTTCACCACGCGGCTCAACCACGCCCTGGAGCGAGTGGGGCTCGCGCTGGCCGGGCGAGCCGGCGCCCGGCTGGCCGCCCAGCTGGGCTTCGGAGCGGGACGGATGACCTTGTTACGCAGGGTCATGGCATTGCCCGATCCACGGTTCAGCACGCCGCGTGTGCTGGGCGTGGACGACTTCGCGATCCGTCGCGGCCAGACCTACTCCACCGTCTTGACCAGCATCGAAGACCATCGCGTGGTCGATGTGCTCCCCACTCGTGAAGCCGGGCCACTGGCTGCGTGGCTGATCCGCCACCCCGGCGTGGAGATCATCTGCCGGGACCGGGCCGGTGCTTACGCCGAGGGTGCCCGCCGCGGTGCCCCCGACGCTCTGCAGGTCGCCGACCGGTTCCATCTGTGGCATGGCCTCGGTCGAGCCGTGGAGACATGCGTCGCTGCCCACCGCGACTGCCTGCGCAACCCCTCGCCCAGCGGCATGCGGCCGAAGGCCACCCCGGATTCCGGCCGGCCGCAGGACGACGCGGAGCCCGTCGGCCGACGAGCCGAGCGAAAAAGGCAGCGCATGCCCTGGTCCACGACCTCCTTGCCCAAGGCCATTCACGCCGAGCGATCGCCCGGCATCTGGGCTGGGGCCTCAACACCGTCCTCCGGTACGCGAACGCCGCACGCTGGCAGGACACCATCCGCGAGAATCGGCCCCGACCCAGCAGACTGGACCCCTACAAGCTCTACCTGGAGCGACGCTTCGCCCAGGGATGCACCAGCGTCACCCACCTCCACAATGAACTTGTCGCCGACAACGCACCTGTCACCTACCAGATGGTCCGCGCCCACATCGCCACCCTCCGCAGGACTCCCGCCGGCGCGCCACCGCGACCGCCGACAGTGCGGCAGGTGACGGGCTGGCTCACCCGACACCCCACAACCCTGACCGAGGAAGACCGGGCCGGCCTGAAGGAGGTTCTGGCCCGTTGCCCGAACTGGACACAGCCGCCGAACACGTCCGCGCCTTCGGCGAGATACTTACCGACCGCCTCGGCTCCACACTCCCCACCTGGATCGACGCAGTCGATGCCAGCCAGCTACCCGGCCTCACCGGCTTCGCACTACACCTGCTCCGAGATCTCGACGCAGTGACCGCAGGGCTCACTCTCGACTGGAGCTCCGGGAGCATCGAGGGCGCCGTCAAACGCATCAAGAAGATCAAGCGGCAGCTCTACGGCCGAGCCGGATTCGAACTGCTCCGCAAGATGATCCTGCTCCAGTGACTCTGCCCGATCGCGACCTCAGATGTTGCGCCAGAAGCGCCTCGGATCCCACTCGTCAGAAGTGCGGCCCGACAGCGGGATGTGAGACCAAGGCACGTGCCGCGATCTGCAGTTGTGCTTCCCATACCGCCACGTCGAGCCCCAACGTGTACTCGATGCAGCACGCGCATGCCGGGAGGAGCGCCACGAATGCTTGCTCCTCAGCGGTCCCGACCTCCATCTCCGACCACTCGTCCGACGCCAACTCGGCAAGCTCCACCTCCCCGGCGGTGAATCGCGCGGCCAGCCTGTGCAGCGCGTATCGTCGGGCCAGGTGGCGATCGGGCAGAGTGATCCCCAATTCTTCAAGAGCCTGCTCGAATGTGTCACGGATGTCCCGGGCGTCCGCATGACGCGGCAGACCGGCGAGCTCGCACAGGGTCGGCGTGTCCATTCCCATCGCGAGTGCCTGGGCCGCGGTCATCGGCAGGTCTTCCGGACACACCTGATCCGCCTGATACAGCCACGCTGCCTCTACCAGGGGCGGATAGGCGCCGTGGACAGGGTTGTCAGGTTCGGGTGAGTCGTCTATCGCTGCCATGATGCATACGTTGTCAGCATGGCTCGCGAGAGTGCCCGGAATTTCGACTGTCCCGGCAAACCGCCCACGGGCTGACCCAACTCATGCTGTTGCCCAGTGACACTCCGCGACCGCTCCCCAAAATCTGTGCCAGAACCCGTTTGTTGTGAACAAAACCAACATCCCGTCCTTCACCGAACCCCCAGGCGAAGACCTGTAAGGCGTGTTGGTCTTGCACGGCCGAGCGGTGAGGCGTTGCGATCTTCGTCGACAACGCTCCCCATCCTGAGGATGATTGGCCACGCGTGGCTGAGGCTGGCGGGGTGCAACGAGGCATACGTGCGCCGGATAGGTCGACGCACCCGCCCTCGTGGCTGACTGTCGTCGGCTGAGGTTCAGACGGGGCGTGTCGAAGGCGCCGGCCGTCAGCCGATCGGGCCGACGCTGGGCCGTCTCTGGGCCGTCCGAGGTTGCTCAACAGCGGCGAATGACGACCAACGCCGACGACTACGCGTACGACCCCACCGCCCCTGAGCTGAGATGCAGCAGGTCGCCAAGATCCCCGGCAAGACCCAGGGCAAGAAGAAGTGAGCGCCCGCGCGCAAGCCCTTGCCCGCGACGACCCTCACATGGCGAGTGGGATCATCCATGGATGGCAGACATACGGCTCCCCTGCGGTTGGACTCTTCAGCAGATCCGCGACGTCTCGGGAGATCGAGAAGCTGTCGCCCTGGATCCCGATCGGCCAGTGAAGTGGGTCAGCGTCGGCGAGACCCACGAGATGCCACGCCCGGAGATCGTTCTCGGGTTCCACAGCCTGTGCCTCGTGAAGCCTGTCGATGACGACGACTGGTACATGGGCAGCCTGTACGACGACGGCAGCATCGACTGCTGGACCGCCTACGGCGACCTGTACGAGGCGCTACGCGGCCTCTAGGACCTGCTCTGCGGCGAGGCCGCGCTGAGTGTCTCACTGCGTGACAACACCGACGAACGCTGGCGAACGAGCGCGGACGCCTGCGGACCATCAGCCCAGGTGAGAGACGGATGCCCCGTGCAAGTTGCTTCGGGACGAAGAGGTCGTCGCGCAGGGTTCGGCCACTGTGCTTCCGTTATCGGACTTGCTCTGGTGGACGGCTCGCTTTTCATCCGCCGTCCGTGGCCGTCGTTTCACCCGTTGCCGAGAATCGCCCGCACGGAGAGCCTCGACCAGCAATCGGGGCTCTCTCGTGGCCGACTACACCTCGTTGAAGCCACGCGATGCGTCGTAGATGTCAGCTTCGATGACGACCACGAAGAAGCTCGTCACGACGTAGTGGACCATTACGCGGTCTTCCCAAGCCGCGCGCGTCACAGTGTCGGTCGTGTAGGCAAGGTGGCTGTCGGCACCTTCAGGCTCAGCTGCGATTCTGTCGACAAGGCGCAGGAACTTCTCCCGATCTGCCGTCGGCATGTAGTCACGGAACCGCACAACCTGCTCGGTGAACTGCACGCGTCTTTTCATCGAGGCAGGATCTTAGGGACAAGGCGCAGGACCCTGCAGGGAATATCGGTCGGGGCCTGCTGGCCTGCCTCAGACACAGGAGCCGTGCCAGTCGCGTGCCAGATCGTGCGGGAAACCACGGGGATCAGCGGGCACTGGCCTTGGGTGCGACCAAGACTCCTACGCCACTCCACTCCAGGTCAGCACAGCCACTGTCCCCAGAAGACCCAAAGTTCCCGAACTGAGGGCGTGGCCGCGTGCTCCGGCGCCCGGAGCAAACCGGGGCGGGAAGCCGGCGGGCCCTCTTGTTCCGTTTGTTCTCCGGGTCTGCCTGATGTGCCTCACTGTCAGTCGACTTGGGCCAGCTGCTCGACTCGGTTGTGCAGGTGCTCGACGTGGTGTTCGGATTCCGGCTTCATCAGGACGCTGCGCAGGATCCGGGCGCCGTCGGTGTCTGCGGTGATCTCGGGGTGGCGGGCGGTGAACGCTTCGTGGCCGGCTTTGAGGGTGCTGAGGTAGACGGGGTCGGGGCTGGTCATGCCGTCGGCGAGGATGCGAGCGGATGCTGCGTCGATGCCGGTGAGGGTCGCGGCGTCGACGATGGGGAAGTAGGTGACGATGTCCAGTTGGGGTGGCTGATAGAGCTCCAAGAGGTCGGATGCGTTGATCAGGTCAGCCCACTTCAGGGCGGCTCGCCGACCGGCTGCCAGGACCTGGCCGAGGCCGTCGAGGGTGGGCGGCAGGAGCTGGAAGGTAAGCCACAGAGCAGCTGCGGAGGCGCCGGCGCGGGAGCATTCCAGGCTGATCTCACCGAGGTGGAGCTCGGTGGAGGTGAAGTAGGTGTAGGGCGAGTCGTGGAGATAGAAGCGGCCCACCTCGGGGTCGCGGAAGAGGACTGCGCCGCAGCCGTACGGCTGTAGGCCGTGCTTGTGCGGGTCGACCACGACCGAGTCGCACTGCGCGATGGCCCGCCACGGCTCGGGCGGCAGGCCCTCCGGGCCGTCGGCACCGGCGAGGAGGGTGAAGAAGCCGCCGTAGGCGGCATCGACGTGGATGCGGACGCCGTAGCGCTCGGCGAGGGTCAGGGCCTCGTGGACGGGGTCGACGGCGCCCAGTCCGGTGGTGCCGGTGGTGAGAACGACGGTGCCCACCTGCCCGGTGCGCAGTACGTCTTCCAGCGCTTCGAGGTCCATGCGCCCCTGGCTGTCGGTGCGGACGGGGTGGCTCGTCATGCCCAGGACGTGGCACATGCGGCCGTGGGTGTAGTGAGCGTCAGCGCTGTGGGCGATGCCCCGGCCGGGGTGGAGTTCGCGGGCAACGAAGAGGGCTTCGAGGTTGGCGATCGTGCCGCTGGTGGTGAGGTGGCCGAGGTGGGTGTCGTAGCCGAACATCGCGGCGAGCTGCGCGACAGCCTCGCGTTCCATCACGGCAGTGGCAGGGCCACCGTCCAGGGCGTGGTTGTTGGGGTTGATCAGCATGGCGGTGAGGTAGCCGACCACCGCGGCGGGGTGCGGGGGCTTGAGCATCTGACCTGCGTAGTGCGGGTGGAAGAAGGGGTAGTTGCCCTTCAGCCGCCCGGTGAGCTCTGCGAAGACTGACGCGAAGCGGTCATCGTCCACCTTCAGGGACGGGTGGGGCTGGTAGGGGCCGAAGGTGTCGGCCCAGTCCTGTATCGCGTGGGTGGCTCGGCCGAGCCAGTGCTGCAGATCCACTGATCTCCCTCTCGCTCGCGGGTGTGCGATCACCATAGGATTTAGTTGCGTAGTCAGCAATTGATTGCTCAGCAATTGAGACAGCAGTAGGTGAGGAAGCAGTAAGGTCGACGACGATGAACGCCAACCCTCAGCGCAGCGACGAAGCCGCCCGCGCCGCCAACAGTCGGCTGGTCCGGGACTTCGGTCTGCTGATCAAGTCCGCCACCCGCCTGGAACAGCGCATCGACAGCGCGCTGCGACAGGAGTGCGGGATCAGCCACACCATGCTGGAGGTGCTGATAGGGCTCTGCCGTCGACCCGGCGAGGAGGTCTCCCAGCGGCAATTGGCCGACGACCTCACACTCACCAGCAGCGGCACCACCCGCCTGATCGACCGTATGGAGGAAGCCGACCTGGTCCGCCGCGTACCGTCCCCCGCGGACAGGAGGGTGGCCCTGGTGGAACCGACCACCGAGGGACGTACGGCATTCCTACGGGCCGCGGCCGTCCACGCCCGCGTGGTGGAGGAGTACTTCGTCAAGCCGCTGGCAACCGACGACTACGCGCGCCTGACCAGCGCGCTCAGCAAGATCGACCAGGCACTTCGCGAAGAAGCCACGTGAGAGGTCCCGAGCGACACCGGGCCCCGACGGAGCACCAGAGGCGATAACGCCCTACCGGCCGTCTCAGTTTCCGCCTCATTCAGAACCGCGTTCACGGCCGTTCAGACGAGACCGCCGCCCGTGACCGACTCGACGACCGGCCGCTCGTGAACGCCCCCGCAAACAGCCCACCAGCACGGCTGGAAAGAGTGCGCGTGCGTCTGACGCAGCGCTGTACTCAGTGCCCGGCCGGCGCCGGCAGGTCTCTCCTTGGCCATCGACGGAGCCCGACTGTTGGTTGGGCCCCGGGTCGCACCCGGCCCGCCCCAGACGAAGCCGCGGATGCAACTGCTCTGCAGAGCTGGAGACCTCGGAAGCCGGCCGCGCCGCCCAAGGTAGGTATCCGCTGGTCACGTCCGTGATCGCCCAACCTCGCTCCTCGAGCGGGTGTCGCAGGCCCTGACGGTCCGCGTGCCTCAGTGGCGCTGCTCGCTGTTCTTCACCGGCCGGCGGAACGCATCTCTGATACGCCACCACAGCTTGCGGGCGCGCGGGGTTTCGGTGGAGTGGCCGTTGCTCAACCAGACGCTGTCCGCGCTGCGGCCCAAGGGGGTGCCCTCGGGTGAG
>NZ_JBSFZS010000110.1:0-26241 GCF_053600395.1 Streptomyces sp. NPDC005070
CGGTGCACTCCACCGGGGTCCCCGCGCTCCGTTGGGTCCGTGCCACCCCGCGTACCCCACCAGGGGGCGGCCGGAATCCGTCGCGTACCCCACAGGGGTGCCGCCGGTTTCCTGCGCGTACCCCGCTGGGGTGCCGCCGGCTCTCTCGGGTACCCCACCGGGGTAGCGGCCGCCCCTCTTCCCGTCGTCCGGGCGCATCCGGATCCGAATGCTGGAATGCTGGGGTCTGTCGTACGAGCGGGCACGAACCCGGTGGAGCCGGGGGCGGCCGGGGGCGGGCTCTGGGGGGCCGAGTAATCATGGAGGACAGGGTGCGGGTGGTCATCGCCGAGGATTCAGTGCTGCTCAGGGAGGGCCTGACCCGGTTGCTGACCGACCGCGGGCATGATGTCGTGGCAGGGGTCGGGGACGGCGAAGCGCTGATCAAGACCATCACCGAGTTCGCGGCGCAGGACGCGCTGCCGGACGTCGTCGTCGCGGACGTACGGATGCCGCCGACGCACACCGACGAAGGCGTGCGGGCGGCCGTGCAGCTCCGCAAGGCGCATCCGGGACTCGGTGTGCTCGTGCTGTCACAGTACGTGGAGGAGCGGTACGCCACCGAACTGCTGGCCGGTTCGAGCCGTGGCGTCGGCTATCTGCTCAAGGACCGGGTCGCCGAGGTGCGCGAGTTCGTGGACGCGGTGGTGCGGGTGGCCCAGGGAGGTACCGCGCTCGACCCCGAGGTCGTGGCGCAGTTGCTGGGCCGCAGCCGCAAGCAGGACGTGCTGGCCGGGCTGACGCCGAGGGAACGCGAGGTGCTCGGACTCATGGCCGAGGGCCGGACGAACTCCGCCGTCGCCCGCCAGCTCGTGGTCAGCGACGGCGCCGTCGAGAAGCACGTCAGCAATATCTTCCAGAAGCTCGGCCTGTCACAAAGTGACGGGGATCATCGGCGTGTTCTGGCCGTCCTCACATACCTGAACTCATGACGACCTGACAGTCTGTCAGTTGTCGAGCGGAACCAAAGGGCGAGCGGGGAACGTCATTCGAGGAAGGGGCCAGGGGCGGGAAAAATCGTGACACATCAGCATGTCAGGACGTCTCATAACAGCGTCCATCATGCGAATGGCCTAAGGAAGGCGACCCTTACCGACGTAGGGTTGGAAAAGGAAGGGTCTGCGGGAAGGCCACTCCCGGACAGCCGCCTCAAAGGAGGTCCAGTTCAGTGACGAGCAAGGTCAGCAGCCCAACGGAACAGGCCGACGAAGCCGTCGTAGGAGAACAGCGCAAACCGCCGGGGACGAAGGACGTCCGCCGGCTCGACCGGGTCATCATCCGGTTCGCGGGGGACTCCGGTGACGGTATGCAACTCACCGGCGATCGCTTCACCTCGGAGACTGCCTCCTTCGGCAACGACCTCTCGACCCTGCCGAACTTCCCCGCCGAGATCCGCGCGCCCGCAGGCACACTGCCGGGCGTTTCGTCGTTCCAACTGCATTTCGCCGACCACGACATCCTCACGCCGGGCGACGCGCCCAACGTCCTCGTGGCCATGAACCCGGCGGCCCTGAAGGCGAACATCGCCGACGTGCCGCGCGGAGCCGAGATCATCGTCAACACGGACGAGTTCACCAAACGGGCGATGCAGAAGGTCGGCTACGCGACCAGCCCGCTGGAGGACGGCTCGCTGGACGGCTACAACGTCCACCCCGTCCCGCTCACGACGATGACCGTCGAGGCGCTGAAGGACTTCGCGCTCTCCCGCAAGGAGGCCGAGCGCTCCAAGAACATGTTCGCGCTGGGTCTGTTGTCGTGGATGTACCACCGGCCGACCGAGGGCACCGAGAAGTTCCTGCGGACGAAGTTCGCCAAGAAGCCCGACATCGCAGCCGCCAACCTCGCCGCGTTCCGGGCCGGCTGGAACTTCGGCGAGACGACCGAGGACTTCGCGGTCTCCTACGAGGTCGCGCCGGCGTCGAAGGCCTTCCCGACCGGCACCTACCGGAACATCTCCGGGAACCTCGCCCTGTCGTACGGCCTGGTCGCCGCCTCCCGGCAGGCCGATCTGCCGCTGTACCTGGGCTCCTATCCCATCACCCCGGCCTCCGACATCCTGCACGAGCTGAGCAAGCACAAGAACTTCGGAGTGCGCACCTTCCAGGCCGAGGACGAGATCGCGGGCATCGGCGCGGCGCTGGGCGCGGCGTTCGGCGGCTCGCTCGCCGTGACGACGACGTCCGGTCCCGGTGTGGCGCTGAAGTCGGAGACGATCGGACTCGCCGTCTCCCTCGAACTGCCCCTGCTCGTCATCGACATCCAGCGCGGCGGCCCCTCGACCGGCCTGCCCACCAAGACCGAACAGGCCGACCTGCTCCAGGCGATGTACGGGCGCAACGGCGAGGCCCCGGTGCCGATCGTCGCGCCGCGGACGCCGGCCGACTGCTTCGACGCGGCGATGGAGGCGGCCCGGATCGCGCTGACGTACCGGACGCCCGTCCTGCTGCTGTCGGACGGCTACCTGGCCAACGGCTCCGAGCCGTGGCGCATCCCGGAGACCGACGAACTCCCGGACCTGCGCGTGCAGTTCGCCCAGGGACCGAACCACACGCTGGACGACGGCAGCGAGGTCTTCTGGCCGTACAAGCGCGACCCGGGAACCCTCGCCCGCCCCTGGGCCGTCCCCGGAACTCCCGGGCTCGAGCACCGTATCGGCGGCATCGAGAAGCAGGACGGCAGCGGCAACATCTCGTACGACCCCGCCAACCACGACTTCATGGTCCGCACCCGGCAAGCCAAGATCGACGGCATCGACGTCCCGGACCTCGAGTTCGACGACCCCACCGCGGGCACCGACACGGCGGCCACCACCCTTGTCCTGGGCTGGGGTTCGACGTACGGGCCGATCACCGCGGCGGTCCGCCGGCTGCGTACCGCCGGTGAGCACATCGCGCAGGCGCATCTGCGCCACCTCAACCCCTTCCCGCGGAATCTGGGCGCGGTGCTCAGGCGTTACGACAAGGTGGTGATCCCCGAGATGAACCTCGGCCAGCTCGCCACCCTCGTGCGGGCCAGGTACCTGGTGGACGCCCACTCGTACAACCAGGTCAACGGCATGCCCTTCAAGGCTGAGCAGCTCGCCACAGCTCTCAAGGAGGCCATCGATGGCTGACACGTCAACGGAAGGCCCGGGCACGATCGAGGCGCTTTCCCTGGTCCCCAAGGCCGACGCCAGGCAGTCCATGAAGGACTTCAAGTCCGATCAGGAAGTGCGCTGGTGCCCCGGCTGCGGTGACTACGCGATCCTCGCCGCCGTCCAGGGCTTCATGCCCGAACTCGGCCTGGCGAAGGAGAACATCGTCTTCGTCTCGGGCATCGGCTGCTCGTCCCGCTTCCCGTACTACATGAACACCTACGGGATGCACTCGATCCACGGCCGTGCGCCCGCCATCGCGACCGGCCTCGCCTCCTCGCGCCGCGACCTGTCCGTATGGGTCGTCACCGGCGACGGCGACGCCCTGTCCATCGGCGGCAACCACCTCATCCACGCCCTGCGCCGCAACGTGAACCTGAAGATCCTGCTCTTCAACAACCGGATCTACGGCCTCACCAAGGGCCAGTACTCCCCGACCTCCGAGGTCGGCAAGATCACCAAATCGACGCCGATGGGCTCCCTGGACGCCCCCTTCAACCCGGTGTCGCTGGCGATCGGCGCGGAGGCCTCCTTCGTGGCCCGGACCGTGGACTCCGACCGCAAGCACCTCACCGACGTGCTGCGCCAGGCCGCCGCCCACCCCGGCACCGCCCTGGTGGAGATCTACCAGAACTGCAACATCTTCAACGACGGCGCCTTCGAGGTCCTCAAGGACAGACAGTCCGCGGAGGAGGCGGTGATCCGCCTGGAGCACGGACAGCCCATCCGCTTCGGCGCCGACGGCTCCCGCGGTGTGGTCCGCGACCCGCGCACCGGCGACCTCCAGGTCGTCACCGTGACCCCGGAGAACGAGGCCGACGTCCTGGTCCACGACGCGCACACCGCGTCGCCGACCACCGCGTTCGCGCTGTCCCGGCTCGCCGACCCCGACACCCTGCACCACACCCCCATCGGGGTGTTCCGCTCGGTCGACCGGCCGGTCTACGACACACAGATGGCCGACCAGCTCGACGCCGCCATCGAGCAGAACGGCAAGGGCGACCTCGCCGCGCTCCTCGCAGGTGGCGACACCTGGACGGTCGTCGGCTGAACCCGTCCGCAGGCGGTTCTACGAGGCCCGGGGCCCGCGTCCCCGGGCCTCGTCGTACACGCCGCGGGCCCGCTCGACGTCGGCCATGCGCTCACTCGTCCACAGCGCCAGGGACCGCACCTGTTCGGCGGCCTCGCGGCCCAGATCGGTCAGGGAGTAGTCGACGCGCGGCGGGATGACCGGCTTGGCGTCGCGGTGGACGAGCCCGTCGCGCTCCAGCGTCTGGAGGGTCTGGGTGAGCATCTTCTCGCTGACGCCCTTCCCGACCCTGCCGATCGCGCGGCGCAGCTCGCTGAAGCGGTACGAACGCTCCAGGAGCTCGATCAGGACGAGGACGCCCCAGCGGCTGGTGACGTGTTCCAGGACCAGACGGTAGGGGCACATCGCCTCGTCGGCGTCGTACCCGTCCGCTGCCTTCACGCTGCTTACGGCCATGCCAACACCTTACTTGAGGGTTGGTACCTTACCTGGAGGTGGGCACCTTACTTCAAGGTGGGTACTTTCCAACAGTTAGTGCAGCTCCTAGGGTGAGTGACATCCGCACCCCACAAGGAGATGTACGCCATGAGCATCGTCGTCACCGGAGCAACCGGACACCTCGGCCGTCACGTGGTCGAGCAGTTGCTGGAGAAGCTCCCCGCCGAGGAGATCACCGCCGTCGTGCGGGACGAGTCCAAGGCCGCCGACCTCGCGGCCCGAGGTGTGCGGCTCACGGTCGCCGACTACAACACCCCCGAGACCTTCGACGGCCTGTTCGCGGCCGGTGACAAGGTGCTGCTGATCTCGGGCAACGAGTTCGACAAGGGCCGTGTCGGGCAGCACCGGGTCGTCATCGACGCGGCCGCGGCGGCCGGAGTCTCGCTGCTCGCCTACACCAGCGCCCCCGGCAACCTGACGGCCGCGCTGGCCGACGACCACCGCGCCACCGAGGACGTCCTGCTCGCCTCCGGAGTGCCCTACACGCTGCTGCGCAACGGCTGGTACCACGAGAACTACACCGAGAACCTCGCCCCGGTGCT
Source organism: Streptomyces sp. NPDC005070 (assembly GCF_053600395.1). Taxonomy (NCBI): domain Bacteria; kingdom Bacillati; phylum Actinomycetota; class Actinomycetes; order Kitasatosporales; family Streptomycetaceae; genus Streptomyces; species Streptomyces sp. NPDC005070. The sequence continues at coordinate 5,243 of NZ_JBSFZS010000110.1, forward strand.
CGCGCACGACGCCGTCGTCCAGGCCGCCGGCGAGGGCCGGATCGCCTCCGCCTCGCGCGCCGACTACGCGGCCGCCGCGGTCGCGGTGCTGACCGGCGAGGGGCACGAGAACAAGACGTACGAGCTGAGCGGCGACGAGGCGTGGGGCTTCGCCGAGTACGCCGCCGAGCTGAGCCGGCAGACCGGCAAGGAGATCGCCTACAACGCCGTCTCCCCCGAGGCCTTCACCTCGATCCTGGCCGGCGCCGGGCTCCCCGAGGTCTTCGCCGGGATCCTCGCGGGCGTCGACGTCTCCATCGAGAAGGGCGAGCTCGCCGTCACCACCGGCGACCTGTCCCGGCTCACGGGCCGCCCGACCACGCCGATCGCCGAGGCGGTGGCGGCGGCGCTGAAGGGCTGAGCCGAAGGGTACGGCCGAAAGGGTTGGCCGAAAGGGCCGACCGAAGGGCCGAGTCCCGGGGGCGCCTGACTGGGCCGGACGAGCGTCGGGCGGGCGTCGGGCGGGCGTCCGGGATGCCGCCCCGCGCGGGCGCCGGCGCCCGGCCCGCGGACCCCCGCCTGTCATGACCGTATGGCGATACGGGCATGACAGGCGGGGGTCCGCGGCGCTACCTTCTTTCATGCTGCACGGAAGCTCCCCGACCGCACGGGAGCTCCGGAGCGCAGGACGCGACAGACGTCCGAGACCGTGGGAGAAGGAGACGCCGGTGGCCGGGAAGTCGAGAGGCGAGCAGCGCATAGGTCTGCTGAACGGCTTCGCGGCATATGGGATGTGGGGGCTCGTCCCCCTCTTCTGGCCGCTGCTGAAGCCCGCCGGAGCCATCGAGATCCTCGCCCACCGGATGGTGTGGTCCCTCGCGGTGGTCGGGGTCCTGCTGCTGGTGATACGACGCTGGGCCTGGGCGGGCGAACTGCTGCGACAACCGCGCAAGCTCGCGCTGATCACGGTCGCGGCGGCGGTCATCACCGTCAACTGGGGCGTCTACATCTGGGCGGTCAACTCCGGGCACGTGGTCGAGGCCTCGCTGGGCTACTTCATCAACCCCCTGGTCACCATCGCGATGGGCGTGCTGCTCCTCAAGGAACGGCTGCGCCCGGTGCAGTGGACCGCCGTGGGTGTCGGCGCCGCGGCCGTCCTCGTCCTGACGATCGGCTACGGCCGCCCGCCGTGGATCTCCCTCTGCCTCGCCTTCTCCTTCGCCACGTACGGCCTGGTGAAGAAGAAGGTCAACCTCGGCGGCCTGGAGTCGCTCGCCGCCGAGACCGCGATCCAGTTCCTGCCGGCGCTCGCGTATCTGCTGTGGCTGGGCTCGCGGGGCGACGCGACGTTCGCCGCGCAGGGGCCGGGGCACGGTGCGCTGCTCGCGGCGACCGGTGTGGTCACCGCGATCCCCCTGATCTGTTTCGGCGCCGCCGCGATCCGCGTGCCGCTGTCCACCCTGGGCCTGCTCCAGTACATGGCGCCCGTGTTCCAGTTCCTGCTCGGCATCTTCTACTTCCACGAGGCCATGCCGGCCGAGCGGTGGGCCGGGTTCGCGCTGGTGTGGCTCGCGCTGTCGCTCCTGACGTTCGACGCGCTGCGGAACGCACGACGGGGGGCGCGGGCGCTGCGGGAATCGGCCCTCGCGACGGAGGTCGCGGGACCTTCCGCCGAGGTCACCGCTGTCGCCGCCGTCGCCGCGGGTACCGCGACCGAGGCCGCGGGGGTCGCCGCCGGTACCGTCGGCTCCGCCGGTCGGACGGGTTCACACGGCGCCTCGTGACGCACGGGCGCCCGCGCCGGGGGTGAGCATGAGGAACTTGTCCTCGTACGAGGTGAGGGCAGGCCCGGCTCGTACGAGGTGAGGGCAGGCCCGGCCCGTACGAGGCGAGGGCAGATCCGGCCCGTACGGCGTGAGGGCGGCCTGCGACTGGGCTTGCCCGTCCGGCGAGTGACCTTGCCCGTGTGGCCGGGCAGCCACTATGAGTGGGTTCATGACGCCGAATCCCGTGCCCGCACCCGCACCCGTCCACTGGAAGCTCGTCATCGACGCCGCCGATCCGCACGCGCAGGCCGACTTCTGGTCCGCCGCGCTCGGCTACACGGTCGAGGACAACAGCGCCCTCATCGAGCAGTTGCTCAGCCTCGGTGCCCTGCCGGCCGAGGCCACCGTCGACTTCCACGGCCGCCCGGCCTTCCGGGACCTGATCGCCGTACGGCATCCCGAGGACCCGTACGACAAGGAACGCGGCACCGGCCTCGGGCGGCGCCTGCTCTTCCAGCGGGTTCCCGAGCCCAAGACGCAGAAGAACCGGCTCCACCTCGACCTGCACCCCGGCGAGGGGCGCCGCGCCGACGAGGTCGAGCGTCTGAAGTCGCTGGGCGCCGACGTGCTGCGCGAGGTGAAGGAACCCGCGGGCGAGTGGGTCGTGATGACGGATCCCGAGGAGAACGAGTTCTGCGTCCACTGAGTGCGGCGGCCCGGCCGGACAGGCCGGGCGCCGGACAGCCGGGACAACCCGCCCCCGGGCCCGCCCCGCTCCTCACTCGCCGTGTGCTCGGGGCGTCCGGGCGTACGGGTTGTCCGCCGCGAGGCGGGCGCGTTCCGCGAGGCGGACCATGCGGGTGCGGGCCGATTCGAGTTGCTCGAGGTCGTCGGCGGCGGGACCGTCGTCGGCGGCGAGCTCGGTCCACAGTCCGATCAGGTCCCGCCCGAGGTGCAGGCCCTGGAGAGGATCGCGGACGGCGCGCCACGCGGCCGCCGCGCTCTGGACGTTGCCGTACGCGCCCCCCGCGTCCCGGTGGCGCCGGCGGACCCTCGCGAGATCCAGCGACAGATGGAACGACCTGAGCGCGTCACCGGCCAGGTAGGCGATGTACGCGGTCAGCTCGCGCAGCTTCAGCACCTCGGGGTGTTCCTGGCCCAGCGACCCCGCGGCCTCCGCGACGGCACGCTCGGCCATCCCCGCGGCGGCCTCGATACGGCCCATCTTCACGGCCTCGTTGATCCGCGCGACGGGCTCGGCGAGGAACGCCGCCGCGGCGTCCCCCTCCGGGACCGGCCCCTGAGGACTCGGGGCGAGAACCGCCTCGGCCACGGCGTCGAAGCCGCGGGCGGGAGTGGGCTTGGGATCCGGTTCCGGGTCCGGGCCCAGCAGCGACAGGGCCTCCGCCGCGGAGGCGGGCTTCCGCTCCGGGGCGGTCGCCTTGAGCTCGGGGGCGCGCTCCGGCTCCGGGGCGGAGCCGGTCACCGGGGCCGGGCCGAACTCCCCCGTCGGGGCGGGCACCTCGGCGGCCGCCGACTCCGGCACCGCCCGCAGGACCCGCGTCGACGCGGCCCCGGGCAACGGCCTCGGTTCCGGTACCGCCCGAAGGACGAAGGTGGACGGCGTGGGAGTACCGGGCACGCCGGACTCGGCCGCGGGCACCGGAGCGGGGCCCGCGACGGGAGCGACAGCACCACCGCTCGCCGGACCGGCCCCCGCGCCGGCACCGCTGCCGGAATCCACCGGGGCGGGAGCGGGCGCGGGCGCAGGGGATGCCTGCGGCACGGACTGCGGCTGCGGCTGGAACTCTGCGGTCACCGCCGGCTCCGGCGCGGGCCGCGACTCCGGAACGAACTCCGGGCCGGCCTGCGGCTCGGGCGCGGGCTGCCGTACGAACTCCGCCGTCACCGCCGGCTCCGACCTGCGCACCGGCGCGGGCCGCGACTCCGGAGCGAACCCCGGGCCGGCCTGCGGCTCGGGCGCGGGCGGTGCCGTGGGCGGGTACGCCGGTGCGGGCGCGGGCGCCGCCTCGGGCGTCGTCGCCGGGGTCGGCGGTGTCCCGCTCTCCGATCCCGGGATCCGTCGCGCGTCCGGCTCCGGCACCGCACGCAGAACGTACGTCGCCTTGTCCCGGCGCGGGGCGGCCGGCGCCTCGGTGGACACCGGGGCGGACGGAAGCGGCGGAGCCGGCACCTCCGGACGCCGCTGAGCCGGAGGCTGCGGCACTCCCTGGACCGGCGTTTGCGGCATCCCCTGGGCCGGAGCCTGCGGAACATCGCCGACCGGATGCCCCGGACGTTCGGGGGCCGGAGCCGGCCGGCGCTCCTCGTCCCCGAAGCGCGGGCGTTCCTGATCCGGCGACTGCGGACGCTGCTCCGGAACCGGCGGCTGCGGACGCTGTCCCGAAGTCGGTGACTGCGGGTGCCGCCCCTGAGCCGGCGCCTGCGGGGGCTGCTCCGGAGTCCGGGGCTCCGGGCGGTATTCCGGAACCGGCGACCGCGGGTGCCGCTCCTGGACCGGAGGCTGTGGGCGACGCTCCTGGGCCGGGGCCTGGAAACGCTGTTCCGGAGCCTGGGGCTGGGGACGCTGTCCCGAGGCCGGCTGCTGCGGGTGCTGCCCCTGGGCCGGGAGGTTCGGGCGCCTCTCGGGGTGAGGATGGGCGGGGGGTGCCACGCGGACCGGCTCTGCCGTGTAGCGGCTGGAGCCGTCGACGTGGACCTGGAGCGGTACGACGAAGCCGATGCGTTCGTCGTGGATGCTGGCCAGCACCGGGTGGCCGGTGGCCAGGGCGAGGCGGTGGAGGTAATTCAGGATCGCGCCCTGGACCGTCTCGCCGGGCGCCGCCACGACCGGCATCCCGCCGACCGTGGCACAGCCCTGCACCCCTGCCGACCCGGGCATACCCGGCGCACCCGGCGCCACGGCCGCGTCCGCGGACGCGGGCACGTGTACCTCGATCGGCGTCATCCCCGCGGTCGGCTGCCCCCCGGCACCGGCCGTCGAGCGCTGCCGCTTGAGTTCCCGCTTCTGTTCGCGGCTGAGTCGAGACATCGGTTCCCTCACGAAGGGGTGGTCGAGGACGGGTACGAGAACATCATCGAGGCCGAGGGCGACATCGACGTCGAGGGCGAGGCCGCAGGCTCGGAGGTTGAGGGCGGGGGAGGCGGATCGGCCGCTTCCACGGTCGTCACCTCGGCGACGCGCCAGGGACGGCCGCCACTCGCCCGGGTGAGTTTGAGGTAGACGTTGGCGCGCGGGCCCGTACCCGTCCAGCCGTCGCGGCCCCGAGCCGTGCCCTCCACGTAGAGAGCGCGGTAGGCCAGGACGGCCGTGTCGGCGGGACCGTCGGCGTCGTCGTCCGGGGTCACCTTCACCGTGGTCCAAGCCCGGTGGCCGGCCCAGGTGTTCCACTCGGCGCCCGCCCCGCTGGCGGGATGGTACGACCGCTCCGCCGCGGCCTTGGCCGGGGTGAACCAGCGGGCGGAGCGCAGGATGGCGTCGTGGGGACCGTAGTCGTACTTCGTGTCATAGCCGTACGCCACCTCCGCCCACGCCTCCGATACTTCCGTCGCGTCCGTCCCGTCGACACCCGACGGGCTCGGCACGTGTGCGTCCGTGCCCAGCGGCCTGCCCGGCGGGAGCGACACCTTCGGCGCCACGGACGGCACCGCGGAGGGCGACGAACCCGGAGCGCCCACGTCTTCACGATGGTCCCGCAGGCCACAGCCCGTCAACGCCAGGATCCCGGCCATGGACACGACCGTCAGCGCGGCGACGTTCCCGCGCGTCCCGGTGCGGACCGCCGTACCCCTCCGTGTCGTCCTCATCCTCGCCTCCCTCCTCACTTCAGTCCCAGCCAGGGTGCCGGATCCACGTACGTGCCGTTCCGCTGGACCTCGAAATGCGCGTGCGGCCCTGTCGAGTAGCCGGTGGAGCCCACCTCGCCGACCTTCTGGCCGACCTGAACGTGCTGGCCGACGTGCACGCTGAGGCTCCGCATGTGGTTGTACGTCGTCGAGATACGGTCGCCGTCGATGGTCCCGTGGGAGATGACCACACGGTTGCCGTACCCGTTGGACCAGCCCGCGAAAGTGACCGTGCCGTCCCGGGCCGCCTTGAACGGCGTACCGGCCGCGGCGCCGAAGTCGATGCCGGTGTGCAGCTTGTAGACGTGCAGGATCGGATGCATGCGCATGCCGAACGGAGAGGTCACCCGCGGGTTGCCGGAGAGCGGCATCGCCATCTGCTGCCCGGCGGGGATACTGCCCGGCGGATCGTCCACCGATTCGTACTTGGGTATCAGGGACTTGATGCGGGCGACGTAGTTCCGGGTCTCCGTGTACGGGGGCATGCCGTGGTACTGGTGCACCGCGCCGGGTCCCGCGTTGTACGCCGCGAGCGCGAGGTCGAGGGTCTCACCGCTCGCCTCGCCGCGGTTCTTGTAGCCCTCGACCGTCTTGGCGAGGGCACAGTCGTAACGGCCCTGCGCCATGATCGCGTCACCGGGATCGAACGGCGAGGCCCGGCCGTTGCCGTCGTCGTCCTTGCCCCAGTTCGGCCAGGTCCCCGGCATGAACTGCGACAGCCCCTCGGCACCCACCGGAGAGCGGGCGTTGGGGTTCCAGCCCGACTCGGCCTCGATCTGCGCGGCGATGACCGCCGGCTTGATGACCTCGCACATGGCGCCCGCCTTGAGCACCCACGGAACGTAACTCGCGGGCACGGCGCCGTCCTTCAGCCCCCCGCCCGCGCCCGACCCCGGATCCTCCTCGCTCGATGCCCCGCTCACCGCGACCATCATGACCACCGGCGTGATCACGACGGCCAGGCAGCCGCCGACCACCCAGGTCATGGTGGATCCGCCCCCGTTGGACATCGGCCCCCCTCAGCCTCATGTTCCGGTCGTGTACATGCAGTCGAGTCTCTCGGTTCCCACCCGATTCCCGCGTCACCACGGCGTCACAGGCTCGTCCCAGGAACTCACGCCCCGTTACCCAACCCGCCCGGACGCCGGGAGGATCGGTCGCACCGACGAAGAGGACGAAGAGAGAGAGCACCCATGCAGGGGATCGAGGGGGTGGCGGTGCGGGCGAACGATGGCTCTGCCGCACGCGGGAGCGAGGGAGTGCCGCCGCGCGGGAGCGACGGCACGGTGCCGCACGGGAACGAGCCACGCGGCCCGGGCGGGCCCGAGATATGGATACGCGGGGCGGTCGGGGAACCGGAGCGGTCGCCGCAGCGGTATGAGGAGGAACGCCAACCCGTCGTACGGGTACGGCAGTTCTCCTGGATCGCCACGCACGGCGGAGCCGGGTCCTCCACGCTCGCCACCGTCTTCGGCGGCCACGACGCGGGCCGCGACTGGCCCCGCCCCGACCGGGGCGAGCCGGCCTCGGTCCTGCTCGTCGGGCGTACGCACGCGGCCGGCCTGGACGCCGTGTCGCACACCCTCGACATCTTCCGCCGGGGCGACGCGCCGCCGGGACTCGATCTCGACGCCATCGTCCTGGTCGCGGACGCGCCCGGCCGACTGCCGCGCCAGCTCACCCAGCGCATCAAGGTGATCAACTCGGTCATCGACGTCTACCGGGTGCCGTGGATGCCCGCGTGGCGCACCGGTGACCTCACCGGGCCGCTGCCGCGCGAGGCCGCCGCCCTGGCCCGCCTGACGGGAAGGACCGCGCCATGACCGCCCTGCACGCACTCGCCGCCACCCCGCTGGCCGTGGACGCGAGGGTCACCGGCCAGCTCGACTACGTCCTCGGCATCATCGCCTGGCTCGTCACCGCCGCCGGTGTGGCGGGCCTGATGATGGTGGGCTCCCGGATGGCGCTGGCCGTCAAGTCCGGTGAGTTCGAGGAGCACTTGAGTCAGTTCCTGATGGTGCTGGGCGCCTGCGTCATCGGCGCCACGGCGGGACCCATCGTCGGCTTCGTACTCTGAGCCACCCGTCACCCGACGCTCGGCGGACGCCACCCGTCACCCGACGTTCGGCGGACGCCACCCGTCACCCGTCGTCCGGCAGAGGCCACCCGGTGCCCGGCGGACGCCCTCCATCGTCCGCGCGTTGCGGGGATCCCTCGAGGCACCATCACGCCTGATGGTGCCTCAGCTCTTTTCCGCGCCTCCCACCTCGTCTTTCATGACGGTCTCTTCCCGTCTGTCACGGACACGTCACCGACAGGTGCTGGTCTCCCACATCGCTTGGCCCCGGCCCACAGGAGTCGCCAAGCTCACTGTGCACCGGGAAACACGGGGCGTCCCACGGATCTTCATCGCCCCCAAGTACCGCTCTCGGCAAGCACGTACCGCTCCTACCGAGCAAGTGCCGCTCAGACCCGGCGAGTTCCGCATCCGTCCCGGACGGGGGCGCGAGCAGCCGGCCATATCGGGGAGAAACCATGTTCAAGGCGATAGCAGCCCAGGCCCACCAGTACGTCTACCTGGCGGACGGCAAGATCCCCGATCCCAACCGTGACGCGCCGGGCGCGCTGACCGGCAAGGTCGACACCGTCCTCGGCATCCTCGCCTGGGCCGGCACCGCGGCAGGCGTCGCGGGTGTGCTCATCACCGGCGCCATGATGGCGATCTCGATGCGCCGCGGCGAGGGCTCGGAGCACATGGGCCGCCTCGGCATGGTGCTCGGCGGCTGTGTCCTGGTGGCCACCGCGGGCCCCGTCGTCACGTTCGTCTTCGCCTGACCGACGCTCCGTCAGAGCCTGAGCGAAGGGAGCGCAACCATGCTGAACTCCGGTCGGCCCCAAGGGGGCAGCGGAGAGTGGGAACAGCCGTTCTGGCAGCAGCGAAGCTGGGTCCTGTCGGCCGGTTTCCTGCTGGTGCTGCTCGTGCTCGCCGTCTTCACGATGCTCGGCGGAGGCGACGGGACGCCGGCGAACGCCTCGGGCGGCGACAAACCCACCCCGTCCGCCGGCCCGGACCGGGACCGCGGCGGCCGGCCGGACACCCGCCCCGACGGCTGCCGCACCGACGACGGCGACCAGGCCAAGCCCGCCCAGGCCCCGAAGGACTTCACGTGGAAGGCCGACGGGACCGGCCTGGTGCCGGTCTCGAGGACGGCGGGCCCGCTCACGTTCGACGGACCGGTCTGGTCCTGCTTCGCCCACACGCCGATGGGCTCCGTCATGGCCGCCCACGCCATCACCGACCACCTGAGCTACCCGGGCTGGCGGCAGGTCGTCGACCGGCAGGTCGTCCCCGGCGCGGGCCGCGACGCACTCGTCGCGAGCCGTGCCGCGGCGGGCGACAAGCCGACCTCGGGAGCGCCCGACGGGGGCGGCTACGCCGGCTTCACCGTCCTGTCGTACGACAAGGAGAAGTCGACCGTGATGTTCGTCGTGCGGGTCCCCGGCAAGAACGCCTACGGCACCGCGTCGGTGACGCTGCGCTGGCTCGACGGCGACTGGAAACTCGCGCCCGACGCCGACGGGACCGTCTATTCGGGCATGTCGCAGATCAGCGGCACCAAGGGCTTCGTCACCTGGGAGGTGTGAGATGTCGTGTTCCTGGCGGGTGTACGACTGTGTGATCGACGAGGTCGGCACGCAGCTCACCGACAGTGCCGTGGTGGCCTTCGCCAAGGCGATCGGCGACGCGACCGCGGCCGTGCTCAAGGCGCTCAACGGCGTGTGGATGAACGTGGACGTGGGAGACGCCTCCGGGCCCATCGCCAAGATCGACGCGGAGGTCGACTGGCTGGTCGGCTACGTGGCGGTGGCCTCGCTGCTGATCGCGGCGATCCACATGGCACTGGAGCGCAAGGGCCAGCCCATGAAGCAGGCGTTCATGGGGATGTGGAAGGTCATCCTCGTCGGCGCGGTCGCCGTCCCGGTGGTCCAGGCGCTCACCAGGGCCTCCGACCTGTACGCGCAGGACGTGTACGCGAAGTCCGACCTCGGCGACCAGGCGTCGACGATGCTCGGTGTGCTGACCCTCGACCAGCCGGGCCTCATCCTCATCTTCGGCCTGCTGGTGATGCTGTCGAGCTTCGTGCAGATCTGTCTCATGTACATCCGCATCGGCGTCATGATCATGCTGGTCGGCACGCTGCCGCTGGCCGCCGTCTCCTCGATGACCGGGTGGGGCGAGGGCTGGTGGAAGAAGCACGTCGGCTGGCTCGCGGCCTGGCTGCTGTACAAACCGGCGGCCGCGCTCATCATCTACTCGGCCACGTCGATGACCAAGGACACCAAGAACCTCGACCAGACCATCGCCGGTCTGGGCATGCTGATCATGGCGGTGTTCGCCCTGCCGGCCCTGCTCAAGCTGATCGTCCCGGCGACCGCGGCCCTGGGCGGCACCTCGGGCGGCACGGTCACGCTGAACGCGGTCAACAACGTCGCCACCGGCGCCGTCAGCATCGCCGCGGGCGGTGCCGGCGGAGGTGGCGGCGGCGCCGGTCCGCAGGGCTCGCCGTCCGCGGGCGCCGGAGCTCCGGCGAGCGGGGGCGCGGGTGCGGCCGGAGGCGCGGGTGGCGCGGCGGCGGCGGGCGGCGCGGCCGCCGCGGGCGCGGCCACGGGCGGCGCGACCCTCGCCGTACAGGCCGCGGCGGTCGCTGTGCAGACCGGTGTCGCGGCGGCCAGTGAGGTGGCCAACTCCCTGAACGACAACGACGGGATGAAGGGCCACAACCACTAGCGGCCACGAGGCCGAGGAGCCACAGCGCTCAGCGAGTTCCGGGGCGGCGCGCGAGCCGCCGTCACCGGGCCGGCCACCGCCCCGGAACTCCACCCCCGTCACGTATCCAGCGCTTCGAGCCGGAAGAAGGAACCCCATGTCCACCGACGCCATGACGCGTCCCACGTACGGGAACTGGCGCAGGCCCCGCCGTCCCGGACTCGGTCCGCTGGGCCTGCTCGGCACCGTCGTCGCCTTCGGCGGACTGCTGGTGGCGCTGCTGGCTTCGCTGGTCTCGCTGAGCGCCGCGATCGTCGTCCTCGTACCGGTCGGGCTCTTCCTCGCCCCGCTGGCGCTGCGCACGGTCGACGGCCGCAACGTCTACCAGGTCCTCGCCATCCGCGTCGGCTGGGCGCGGCGCAGGTCGGCCGGTTCGCACACCTACCTCTCCGGGCCGCTGTCCAAGCGCCCCGGCGGCCGCTACCAGCCGCCCGGTCTGCTCGCGCGCACCCGGATGCACGAGGGCCGCGACGCCTACAACCGCTCCTTCGGCGTGCTGCACCACCCGGGCCGCGGCCTGTACACGGTGGTACTGGCCTGTGAACCGGACGGCGGCTCGCTCGTCGACCCCTCCCAGGTCGACATCTGGGTGGCCTCCTGGGGCGACTGGCTCGCGCGGCTCTCGCACGAACCCGGCCTGCGCGGCGCCCAGGTGGTCGTGGAGACCGCCCCGGACACCGGGTCCCGGCTGGCGGCCGAGGTGCTCCCCCGGATCTCCCCGGACGCGCCGGCCGCCGCGCGCGCCGTGATGGAGGAGGTCGTCGAGCGCTATCCGTCGGCGTCCTCCGAGATGCACACGTACATCGCCCTGACCTACGGCCCGACGGGCGGCCCCAAGCGCGGCACGGACGACATCGTCACCGATCTGTCGATGCGGCTGCCCGGACTGCTGTCCGGACTGGTCGCGGCGGGCGGCGGCAGCGCCTACCCGCTGCCGGCCGACCGGCTCGCCGAGATCGTCCGGGTGGCGTACGACCCCGCCATCGCGCCCGATGTGCTCAGCGCCCGCGCCGAGCACGCCACGACGGGGGTGGAGTGGGGCGACGCGGGCCCGGCCGCGGCCGTGGAGACCGTCACCTCGTACAAGCACGACTCGGGTGTCTCGCGCACCTGGATGCTGACGCTCGCGCCGCGCGGCACGGTCCGCTCCAGCGTGCTGCGCGGGCTCCTCGAACCGGCTCCGGGCACCCGGCGCAAGCGGGTCTCCCTGATCTACCGGCCCATCGACCCCGCGACCTCGGCCCGCATCGTCGAGTCCGACCGGCGGACCGCGCACTTCATGGCGGGCTCGAAGCGCGGTCTCGTCCAGGCGCGGGCCAGTTCGGAGATGCAGGCCGCCGAGCAGACCGCGGCCGAGGAGGCGGCGGGCGCGGGACTCGTGGAGTTCTCGCTGATGATGACGGTCACCGTGGACGACGAGGAGCAGTTGCAGGACGCGGGCATCACCGTGCGCAACCTCCAGGCCTCGTCCCGCATCCTGATGCGCCCCGCGGACCGGATGCAGGCCGCCGCCTTCACCTGCACGCTGCCGGTCGGCCTGCTCCCGTGGGAGCACACCCTCGTTCCATACCAGATCAGGGAGGCACTGTGAGCAGGCAGCAGACGCGAGGGAACCCGGTCACCGCGCCGCCGCGCGGCTGGTACGGCCCCGCGGGCGGCCAGGTCGGGCACGTCGATCCGCCCGCTCTGTGGCGCGCGACCACCGTGCAGGCGTGCGGGCTGTGGCCGTTCGCGGCCGGCTCCGGAGCACCGATGACCGGTGTGCCGCTCGGACAGCATCTGCACACCGGGGCGACGGTGTGCGGCGACCCCATCTCCTGGTTCACCCGGGCCCGTTACATCTCCAACCCCTCGCTCTTCATGCTGGGCATGCCGGGCCTCGGCAAGTCGACCCTGGTCAACCGCATGCTGATCGGCATGGCCGCGACGGGCATCACGCCCCTGGTCCTCGGCGACCTGAAGCCCGACTACGCCGACACCGTACGGGCGCTCGGCGGCCAGGTGATCTCCATCGGGCGCGGGGTCGGCGGCATCAACGTCCTCGACCCGGGCGCGATGGGCGAGGCGGCGGCCCGGATCGGCGGCGAGCGCGGCCGGATCCTGGCCGCGGAGGCTCACGGCCGGGTGCTGAACATGGTCGCGGCGCTGATCACCATCGTGCGCGGGCGTCCGATGGACGACCACGAGCAGTCGGTGCTGTCCGCCTGTCTGCACCATCTCGCGGAGCGTACGAAGCCGGAGCGGCCGCCGCTCCTGCCGGATCTGCTGAAGGTGCTGGACGAAGGTCCCGACCGGGTCCGCGCGGTGACGCTGGACCGCGGGAACGTGGCCCGCTACCAGGAGGCCGTGGACCCGCTGCACCGCTCGCTGCTGGGCGTGCTCGACGGCCCGCTCGGCGACACCTTCGCCAACGAGACGTCCACCCGGATCGACCCGGCGTCGCCCGCCGTCTGCGTGGACATCTCCCGGATCGGCGAGGCGGACACCCAGCTCACGGCCGCGGCGATGCTGGCGGCCTGGTCGGACGGACTCGGCACGGTGGCCGCCGCGCACGCCCTCGCGGACGCCGGACTCGCCCCGCAGCGCTGGTTCTTCACCGTCCTCGACGAGCTGTGGCGTCCCCTGCGGGCCGCCTCCGGCATCGTGGAGCGGATCGACGCGCTGACCCGGCTGAACCGTTCGCTCGGCCTCGGCGACGCGAAGATCACCCACACCCTGAAGGACGCCGAGGCCCTCGGCAGCGAGTCCGACCGCGCGAAGGCACGGGGGTTCGTGGAGCGGGCGGGCATGGTCGTCTGCGCCGGGCTTCCCCGCTCGGAGATGCGGGAGCTGGGCGAGATCGTCGGCATGTCCGAGCGCGAGATCGAGCTCGTGTCCTCCTGGTCGTCCCCGCCCGGCTGGGCGAGCACCGGCGGCAACGAGGAGCCGCCCGGACGCGGACGCTTCCTGATCAAGGTGGGCGGCCGTCCCGGCATCCCGATCAAGGTGTCCATCACGGACACGGAACGGGCCCTGCACAACACGAACACCCGCTGGTCGGAGGCGGGCAAGACGTCCTTGCAGAAGGCTGCCGACCCGTCCGGGACCTGAGGCCGGAGGGGACATTCCAGCCCGTCCGGGACTTGAACGCCGAGGGGACATTCCAGCCCGTCCGGCGTTTGAGGACCCGCGCGGAGCGCGGCGGGGGGTCCGGGGCTGCCGCCCCGGGATGGGACGGGTAGGGGCGGCGGGGGCGAGAGAAATCCAACGGGGGGATCAGAGATGAGCAGCACACGCAGGACAGGCCCCGGGGCCGGGGAGGACCTCCTCCCCTGGATCGTGCCGGGGGCCGCGTTCCTCATCGGCACGATGTTCCTGGGCGCCTGGCTGGGCGGAACCCTGGGCGCGGCGGCGAGCGGCGCCGGCTGGCACCCGCCGCCCTTCGCCCTGTCCACCCTCTCGACCCTGGTGAAGGAGGGCCCCGGCCCCCTGTGGCCGACGGCCTCACCGACCGCGCTCGCCGCGGGCATGGCCACGGTGTTCGGCGCGGCCGTGGCGGCGATCACCGTCCTGATCGCGCTCGTACGACGCCGGCTCACCGCGCCCACCGGTCTCGCGGGCCGCAAGGAACTGGCCGCCCTCCTGCCCAAGGGCGCCGCCCGGCGGGCCCGCGAGCTGCGGCCGGTCCTGGCCAAGCTCGGCAAGGTCACCCCGGACGACACCGGGAACCTGATCGGCAACCTCGAACCCCGCGGCCCGGAACTGCGCTCCAGCCACGAGGACGTCGAGCTCGATCTGATGGCGCCCCGCGCGGGCAAGTCCACCGGCATCGCGGTCCCGCGCGTCCTGCGGGCCCGCGGCAGTGTGCTGCTGACGTCCAACAAGGCGGACGTGTACAGCGTGACGCGGGCGGAACGCGAACGGGTGGGCCGGGTCTGGACGTTCGACCCCCAGGGCATCGCCCACACCCCGCGCGGCCTGTGGTGGGACATGCTCGCCGAAGCGGCCACCATCGAGGGCGCCCGCCGGCTGGCCGGGCACTTCGTCGGCGCGGTCAACGACGACGCGTCCCGACGCGACTTCTGGATCTCGGCCGCCCAGAACACCCTCACCGCCCTCTTCCACGCGGCCCAGCGCGGCGGGCGGCCGATCGGCGAGGTCCTCGCCTGGCTGGCCGACCCGGCCGACCGCACCCCGGTCGACCTGCTGCGCGACGCCGGGATGACGGCGCTCGCCGACCAGTTGCAGGGCACCGTGCAGGGGGCGGTGGAGACCCGGGACGGCATCTACGAGACCAGCCGCCAGTGCGTGGCCTGTCTGCTCGACCCCGCCATCGCCGCCTGGGTGACCCCGGATCCCGCGCTGCCGCGGTTCTTCCCCGACCGCCATGTGCTGTCCACCGACACGCTCTATCTGCTCTCCAAGGACGGCGGCGGTTCGGCGGCGGGGGTCATCGCCGCGGCCGCCGACTCCGTGCTGCGCGCGGGAGTCGTCGCCGCCGAACGGATGGGCGGACGCCTCGAACCGCCGATGACGGCGGTCCTCGACGAGGCGGCCAACGTCTGCCGGATCTCCGATCTCCCCGACCTGTACTCGCACTTCGGCTCACGCGGCATCAACATCGTGACGCTGCTCCAGAGTTACCGGCAGGGCTCCCGTGTCTGGGGCGAGGCGGGCATGGACGCGCTGTGGTCGGCGGCGACCATCAAACTGCTCGGCGCGGGACTGGACGACGCCGACTTCGTGGAGAAGATCTCCCGGCTGGTCGGCGAGCACGACGTGTCGACGGTGAGCTGGTCCAAGGGCAGGGACGGACGGTCCCGATCGACGTCGTACCGCCTGGAACGCATCCTGCCCGCCGACCGTATCCGCGCCCTGCCCAAGGGCACCGCCCTGCTCCTGGCCACCGGCATCAGGCCCGCCCTGGTCCGGCTCCGCCCCTGGTACGCCGAACCGGGCGCCGACCGCATCGCGACGGCGGCCCAGGCCGAGGTGAAGGCCATCACCGCCCGCGCGGCCGAGAGGATCACCTACCGATGACATCCATGCTCTCGGCGGCCCGGAGCGGCCGAAGCCCGGTGACGTCCGCGCCCTCGGCGGCCCGGAGTGGCCGAAGCCCCGTGGCGTCCGCCGCCGAAGCGGCCCGGGGCGACCGTGGCCCGGTGCCGCCACCGGCCGAAGCGATCCGATGCGGCCGAGGCCCCGTGCCGTCCGCCGCTGGAAGGAAGCCTTCTCCATGACTGCCGACGCAGCCGGGCAACAGGCCGCCGGAGCACCGCCGTTCATCCTCTTCCTCGACGGTCCCGAGTACGCCGGGGAGATGAGCCGACTGGCCGTCTGGGTGAGTGACCTGCTCCTTCCCGTCTACGGCCGCGAGGTCACCTCGCAACAGCCCTGGTGCCCCCGCTGGTGGGAGCATCAGGAGGCGGTCGCCCGCCTGCACGGGCTGTGGCTGGCCTGGCAGGAGCACACCGACCCGGCGGCGGGCGCGTCGGGCCCCGCCGTCTGGCACCGGGACCACCTCGGCGCCGTACTGTCCGAACTACGTTCCCCCAACGGCCCGTTCGCGGGCTGCAAGGGCGGAAGCCACCGCCCGAAGACGCCACCCGCGGTCGAGTCGCACGAGGACGCCGTCGCCGCGTCCTCCCACCGGCCCGACCCGGATCCGTACGAGACCAGTCTCTGGTAAGCGAGGAACACTCCGCCCATGAACGACACCCCCGCACCCGACCCGTCCGCCGACTCGGCCCCTTCCCTGCGTGCCTACCTGGGGCTCTACGCCGCCGGATTCGTGGAACGCGAGCAGATGATCGCGACCGTCGCCGGCTGGCCCTTCGAGTCCGAGGAGGGTCTGGACGAGGGACATCCCGAGCCGACCCACCAGGACAACACGTTGTCCGTGCTCGCCGCGGCACGGCTGCTCGGGCAGGTGACCCGCGAGGACGTGGAAGAGATCCAGCGCAGGATCGACGGCCGGCCGGACGGCCCGGCCGACGGGCCCGAGCCGCGGCCATGACCACGGGCGAGCGGCCGGAGGCGGGGCTCAGACCCGAATACCGCGCGCTGTACCGGGAGTTGCAGAACCGGATGTCACCGGGCGGCGCTCTCGCGCCGGGCGACGCGGACACGTTCGCCCGCTTCCGGCACGGCGCGCTGTGGACGCCGGACCGCGAGCGGATGCACTCCGCGATCCTGGAGGAATTCGCCGCGCGCTGCGCCGGCCTGCCGCGCGACGGCCATGCCGCTCTGCTCACCGCCGGGGCGCCCGGAGCCGGGAAGGGCGGCGCGCTGCGCGGGCTCGACGAGTGGCAGGGGCGCGACGACGAACTCGGGCACACGCTGCGGCGGGTGCACGGCATCGACGTACGCGACTACGTGGTCCTGGACCCGGACCAGTTCAAGGTGGCGATCTTCGAGCACGGCGGATCACCCCGTCTGCCGACCGCCGCACGCGTGTTGTCCGACGGACGACCGGTCGCGCCGTCCGAGACGGCCTCGCTCACCCACCGCGAATCGGCCTTCCTCCAGGAGGTCTTCGAGCAGTGGGCGCGCTCCGAGGGCTACAACCTCCTCTACGACGCAACGCTGCGCGACCAGCGCTGGAACGAGAAGCTTCTCGGCGATCTGCGCGCCGGCGGCTACGACCGGCGCGTCCTGCTGTCGGTCGAGGTCCCCGTCGAGCAGTGCCTCGCCCAGAACGCCGGCCGCTGGCAGCACGGCCGCACCGCGTTCGACGCGGGCCGCGACCCGTACGGCGGGCGTATGGCCCCCGAGGTCATGATCGAGGACCTGTACGCGCGGAGCACGTCGGGGCGCGGGTTCTCCGTCGGCCGGGAGAACGCGGAGAAGCTGGTCGAGGGAGGACTGGCCACCGCGCTGATCACCTCGGAGCGGGGGGTGTTCCCGGGGGTGTTCCCCGCCGGGCGGGGGACGGGGGCGGCACCGGTGCCGGGGCTTGGCGCCTCGGCGGGGGCTGTGCCGGGGCCGGGGCCGGGTGTCCCGGGTGGTGCGGTGTCGGGGCCGGGTGGCTATCGGCAGGGGGATGCAACGGTCCGGGTCGCCACGGCGGCACGCCTGCGGTCCGGTGGCGGGAGCGCCTCCCCGGCGACCGGGGGCACGCCGTCGGCTCCGGCCGCCGCGGCCGTCCCGCGCCCGGCGCCCCGGCCGCCGCGGACGCCGTGAGGGGCGGGAGCGCGTGAGCGGTGGAAGCGGTGGGCAGGGCTTACGTGCTCTGGTGTGGGCCCACGGGGTCGATGCTCTCCAGGATGCGGCGCTTGCGGGCGATGTTCTCGAGGAGTGCGGCCCGCCCGAAGCGGTGCGGGGTCCTGTCGTACACCTCGCGGCCGCGCTCCGAGGTGAACAGTTCCTCGGGGACGCTGTCGGCCCCCTGCGGAAGGAACTTGAGGACTTCCTCGACCGCCGCGAGCGCGAACGCGGAACCCTCGCGCTGCGCATGCCGCTCGGCGGACGGGGTGTGCAGCAACCGCAGCCCCGTGTCCGTGGCGACCTGGTCGGCGACCCACAGGAACTCCCCCGGGTCGATGATCCGCGAGGGCTCGGGCCCGCCGAACGCCGGTGGTGCGGGCGGGAGTTCGTCGGTGAGCCGGAACGCGAAGGAGCGGGCGCGGCCGCACTGGGGGCAGACGCCCTCGTACACCGCGACCAGGACACCGTCCCGCTCGTCGAGACGGTGCTCGCGCTCGAAGCTCTCCGCCCCGCACGCGCACGCGTGCAGGTCCATGTAGAGGTGTGCTTCCTGCGTCGAACGGGCGATCAGCATGCCAAGATCTTACGTGCCACGAGGCCGTTCAAGGGGGAAAGTGCCAGTGGGCCAGGAACCGCTCGACCGCGGGAACGCCGGCCGTTCCGACCGGGCGGACGCCCGGCCCGACGCCCGGAAAAACGCCCGCGAGGAGCCCGTCGTCATCACCGCGACCGACGTCGCGGGCAGCCGCTTCGTCTCGGGCACCGGCGCCGCGCCCGTTCCCGGACGGCAGGCGGCCGTCGTCGCGCAGGCGGAGAGCATCCTGCCGATGGTGGTGCAGAGCCTGTACGCGCGGCGGCTGACCTCGGTCGAGCTGCGGTCCGGCGCCGCCGGCGACCGCTTCTTCGCGCTCACCGACGACCGGGGCCGGGACCTCACCCTGCGTCTGGACGCCCTACCGCTCCCCTCCGGCACGGTCGCGCGGGCCCACGTCAACACCACCTCGGACCAGCACGTCGTCCAGCTCTCCGACCGGATGGACCCGCGCCAGGTGGGCCGGGCGCTGAGCCACGAGGTCGGCGAACTGATCGCGGTGCGCGACCGGGCGACCCGTGCCGCCGCCGGTGATCCCGAGGTCGCGGGCGTCGCGCCGAACCGCCAGGACCTGCTGGCCCGCGGCGGGCTCGGCGGCGCGGACCGGCGCCTGAGCCTCACCGAGGAGGACCTCGGCCGGGTCGGCGAACTGAACCACCTGGCCGCCCGCATGAACGACGTCACCCTCGACGCCTCCCAACGTGCCGAATCCCGAGGTGAGTTGTCAGCCCTCATCGACCACGTCGGGCTACGACCACAGGCCCCCGTCGACTCCGACCGCCATGCCCCGGAACTCCAGGCCGCCGACATCCGCCGCGATGTCATCGACCCGCATCTGACCCCGATGACGGCCGACGCCCTGCGCGAACTGGCCGTCCCCGTCGAACGGTTGAGCGCGGCCGACGCCGCCGAACTGCGGGAGTTCCGGTCACGGGCCGAGCACGCCCGGCTCCTCGGGGCCACCTCCGACGCCCCTCCCCTGCCGGGGTTCCGGCCCGACGGCTCCCCCGTCCCCCGCCAGGAGCTCGCCGCGGCGACGGCCCAGGCGGCCAACCAGCGCACCCGGGCCGGTGCCGCCACCCTGGACCAGCTCCGTGCGGAGATCGCCGCGACCGGCGAGTGGCCGACCCGCCAGGTCGTCATCGGTGGCGGCGCCAGCCTCGTCGGACGCGACCCGCAGGCCCTGCTCGTCGACGCCCGCGGCCGCTGGCACGTGGACCCCGGCCAGGGCATCGTCCAGTCCCCCGACCAGACGAGGGACATGCGGGCCAACGGGATGGGCGACGCGCACCAGTTCGCCGACCCGACCGCGCGGGTTCCGCGCGACGCGGTGCGTCTGTGGGAGGACCAGCTCGCCGTACGCGGGCCGGTCGTCGACGGCTCCGCGGCCCTGGTCCCGGGCCAGGACGGCCACCTCTACGCGCACATCCGGCCCGGTGACGGTTCCCCGGACCTCTACGTGAAGGTCGAGGGCACGCCGACCGTGGCCACCGGGCTGCCGCCGGAGATGGTGCCGGGCGTCGACCGGCGGGACGCGGTGAATCTGCCGGAGGCCCTCGACGCCGTACGCGGACAACTGCCCGCCGACTCGCCCGCGCACGCCCGGCTGACCGGGGACGTCACCGCGGAGCGGGCGCTCCAAGTGCTCCGGGAGGACGGGGTGCTGGACGGGCTGCGCTCGGGCGGTGGGGCGCGGGCCGCGCTCCAGACACTCGACGCGACCGCCCAGTGGGAGCGGGCGCGGGCCGCCGCGCCCGGACGCGTCTTCATCGGGGACGAGATCGCCGAGGGGCGGTTCGACGCGCGTGCCGCGGGTGCGGAGGGTGCCCCGAAGACGTGGCTCGTCGCGGGCGCCGGTGGCACCGGGGTGGCCAACGCCGAGATCATCCTGGAGGCCGACCCCGAGGCGCGGGTCACCATCTACGGGCCGAACCTGCCTCCGGCGCTGGAGAACCAGGTGCAGTTCACCGCGCTGCGCGAGCGGTTCGTCCGCGAGTACGGCGGGGACGGGCGCCTCACCATCGACATCCACCCCGACAACCGGGTCGGTGCCGTGCAGATGCACCTCGGGCCGGACGGGACGCCTCGGTTCCGGGAGGGGCGCGTGGAGGCGGACGCGTATGTGGCGAGCCTCGGGCGGACCGCGCCGATGCCGGAGGCCCTCCGGGAGCTGAGTGAGCGGACGCGGGACGGGGGTGGGCGGGTGCGGGGGGACCTGATGTTCGACCGGGACCGGCAGTACCTCGGGTACGGCGTCACCTTCGAGTCCGGGGGGAGGCAGCACCGGGTCGAGGTGACCGGCGCGGCCTCGCAGTTGCTGCCCCGTGACGTGTTCCCCCGTGACACCCAGGCCGCCCTGGGGGCCATGGCTGTCCGCCAGGTGCCGTCCCAGAGCGGCAACGCGGCTCCGGGGTTCGCGCCCGTGGCCGAGCAGGCGGCTCGGCTGGCGGAGGCGCGGGCGCGGGGGGCCGTGGAGCGGCACGCCTCGGTTCCGGAGAGTTGGCAGAGGCCTGCTGTGGCGGGGGCGACGGCCCCCGGCGGGGCGACGAACCCCGTGGCGAACGCGGCCCGCCTTCAGTCCGGCCGGCGTTCCGCCTCCCCGGGCGGAGCTGTTCCCGGCGCGGCCGTGCCCGGGTCGATCCCTCGGGTGCAGCGGCCGCCGCAGCCGCCGCGGGCCGGGCGGTAACACCGGTGGGTGGGTCGGGGCCGTGCCGGTGCATCAGCCCGTCGCCGTTGGGTGAGGGGTGGGCGTCGGTGGCGACGGGCATCGATGTACCGGCAC